>JARRPY010000089.1:0-14175 GCA_037382425.1 Deltaproteobacteria bacterium | reverse complement strand
CTGGATGGATACCCAGTTCCCCGCGGGAACCCCCAGAGAAGGCTATCCCATAGAAATCCAGGCCCTTTGGTGCTCTGCGCTCGGTTTCCTCGGCCGTATTGATGAGGATTCGACCGGAGGGAGGTGGCGCGATCTTGCCGAGCGGGTCCGGAGCAGTTTGACGGATCTTTTTTGGATGGAGGAATTCGGATATCTATCCGATTGCCTCTATGCTCCTCCCGGACATCCGCCCGAGTCCTTTGCGGTGGATGATGCGCTGAGGCCCAACCAGCTCTTGGCGATTACACTGGGTGCTGTTGAGGATAAAGAAAGGTGCCGAGAGGTTTTGGCCTCCTGTGGCGCCCTCCTGGTGCCCGGCGCCATTCGGAGCCTGGCCGATCGGCCCGTGCGACGTCCCCTGGAGATATGGCACCAGAATAAACCATTGAATGACCCCCATCACCCCTACTGGGGGTCTTATACCGGGGATGAAGATACCCATCGAAAACCCGCCTACCACAACGGAACTGCATGGACATGGCCTTTTCCGGCCTTTTGCGAGGCCTGGGCCATGGTGTATGGGGATTCGGGAAGGGAGACGGCCCGTTCTTTATTGACCAGCGCATCGATTTTGATCAATGAAGGGTGCATCGGTCAGGTGCCGGAAATTGTGGACGGGGACTATCCGCATACCCAGCGCGGGTGCGATGCCCAGGCATGGGGGGTGAGTGAACTTTGGCGGGTCTGGATAAAATTGAATGCAAAAACTTGAGCTTTACTTTTTCGAAACGCCTCTTATTATAATTGGTTAACCATAAAACGAGGTAATGTTCCATGAGTTCAATCCAGATGTATCAGGTGCTTCCCAATATACCGGCTGAGCTGGATTTTATCGAGGTCCTGGCGAGAAACCTGTGGTGGTCGTGGAAGCGAGACGCAAAAGAACTCTTCCGGCGCATGGAGCCGAGTCTGTGGGATGCCTGTGAGCACAACCCGATTGTGTTTCTCTCCCGCGTGCCTCAAAGCCGGTATGAGGAACTGGCGGTTGATGACAGTTTCCTGGGCCACCAGGAACAGATCCGGACGGATTACGAGACCGCCATGACTTCCTCCGGACGATTGGAAGACAGCCTTTTCAACGCTCGACAGGTGATCGCATATTTTTCCATGGAATTCGGACTCCATGAAAGCCTCCCCATCTTTGCCGGAGGGCTCGGCGTCCTGGCGGGGGATCACCTGAAGGCCGCAAGCAATCTGGATCTGCCATTGGTGGGAGTGGGGCTTCTGTACCGTCAGGGATATTTTCGCCAGCTGCTGGATCACAATGGCTGGCAGCAGGAGATGTATCCGGAAACCGATCTGTACACGATGCCCATGAATCGGGCCGAAGATTCCGAGGGCAATGATTTGCGGATATCCGTGACCGGTCCCGAAGGCGAGATTCGGCTCGATGTGTGGCAGATCCAGGTGGGCCGCATTAAACTCTTTTTGCTGGACACCCATGTCCAGGAAAACCCACCCGAACTCCGTAGGATTACGGCACAGCTTTATGTGGGGGATGCCGAGATTCGCCTGGCCCAGGAAATCGTACTGGGTATCGGGGGCGTGCGGGCCCTGGCGGCCATGGGGTTTTATCCCAAGGTCTGTCACATGAACGAGGGGCATTCCTCTTTTTCCAGCATCGAACGGCTGGCATTGACCATGCAGACCCATCATGTGGACTTGAAGACCGCTCTTGAGATCGTGCCTCGGACCACGATTTTTACCACCCACACACCGGTGGCCGCGGCGCGTGATGCATTTCCGGCCAAAATGGTCAGGCCTTACCTGGAACCCTTTCAGAACGTTTTGGGGGTGTCCGTGGAAGAGATGCTCTCGTGGGGACAGGGAGAGGAGAATGGGCCTGACAGCGAATTTTCCATGTTTGCCCTCGGCATCCATATGTCACAGTACCGGAACGGCGTCAGCAAGCTGCACGGGGAAGTGGCGCGGAAGATGTGGTCTCACCTCTGGCCCAACAGGCCCGATGAAGAGACCCCCATTTCCTACATAACCAACGGAATCCACATCCCGTCCTTTATTTCGAGGGAGTTTGCCGGTCTGTTCGACCGCTATCTCGGCCCCGAGTGGGTCATGGGATCGGTTCGCCGGGAAAATATTGAACGGATCGATGATATTTACGACGAAGAGCTGTGGCGGTCCCATGAGTTGAACCGCTCACGCCTCGTCCGGGTCTGCAGGGAGCGGATGAAGAAACAGTATGCCCGGCGAAATGCCCCGGAATCCGTCATCCGGGAGGCGGAGTCGGTCCTCGACCCGAATATCCTGACCGTGGGATTTGCCCGCCGGTTTACCCCGTATAAACGCGGTGCGCTTATCCTCAGGGATATGGAACGCTTGGAAGCCATGATCAACTATCACAAGCATCCGATTCAATTCGTTTTTGCCGGAAAAGCCCACCCTCAGGACAGGGAAGGAAAAGAATTGATCCGACGGCTGGTGGAATTCGCCCGGAGGCCCAAGATGCGCCACCGGTTCATTTTTCTGGAAGATTATGATATGCGTCTGGCCAGGCTCTTGGTACAGGGAACGGATGTGTGGCTCAATACCCCGCGTCGGCCCTTTGAGGCCTGCGGTACCTCGGGGATGAAAGCGGCGGTGAACGGCGTGCTCAATGTGAGTGTCCTGGACGGATGGTGGTGCGAAGGGTATTCAAAGGAGAGGGGCTGGGCCATCGGGCACGGGGAAACCTATGCCGATACGGAGTATCAGGACGCCGTGGAGAGCGACGCGCTCTACAATGCGCTGGAAAACGACGTGATCCCCTGTTTCTATGACAGGAGGAGCTCAGAAGTCCCCATCTCATGGGTCAAGATGATGAAGGCCTCCATCAAGATGGCCATGGAGCATTTCTGCAGCCTGCGTATGGCCACCCAATACGAACAGCGGTTTTACCTGAGGGCGGCCAAAAGTGCGGATCAGCTGATTGCAGATGAAGCCCAGGCGGCGCACAAACTGGCTGCCCATCGGGAACGGCTCCTCTCCCATTGGAAAGACGTACGGATAGAGCGCCCGGCCCGGGAGAAACGGGGGCCCTTTCACGTGGGGGATGCGTTCAAGGCCACGGCAATGGTCACCCTCGGTGAATTGATGCCGGAAGAGGTCCAGGTCGAACTCTATTACGGTCCGTTAAGAGGCATTGACATGGTCCGGTACGGCGCTACGACACCCATGGCCGTTGAGGAGGATCTGGGAAATGGAAAATTCCGCTACGGCTGCACGCTGACCTGCAGCCAGTCCGGTCGTTACGGCTTGACGGCGCGTGTGGTCCCCAAGGGGGATGACCGAATCAAGTTCACCCCGAAGCTGGTCACCTGGGCGTAGGCAGGAGATTGAACCCCGTATGACCGCACAACGCAAAAACCCCCGTGTTCTGATCGTCACTCCCGAGGTGACCTACCTCCCCAACGGCATGGGAAATGTGGCCAACTACCTCAGCGCCAAGGCCGGCGGGTTGGCGGATGTCTCGGCGGCACTGGTCAGTGCGCTCTTTGAGCAGGGGGCGGATGTGCACGTGGCCATCCCCGATTACCGGCAGATGTTCATGGCCAAGGCGGCACCGATCCTCGGGACTCAGCTCAACGCCATCCGGGAAAAGATGCCCGAGGACCGGGTTCACCTGGCCGAGGACCGCGCCTTTTTCTATATGAACCATGTCTATTCCAATTACAGCGTGGAGAACCTTAAAATCGCCCTGGCCTTCCAGAGGGAGGTCATCAACAACATCGTGCCCCGAGTGAGACCCGACCTGATTCACTGCAACGACTGGATGACCGGTCTTATCCCGGCCATGGCGAGACAGATGTGCGTGCCGGCGCTGTTCACCATTCACAACATCCATACGGTGAAGGCCCCTCTCGCCGTGGTGGAGGACAGGGGGATCGATGCGGCCTATTTCTGGCACCATCTGTATTATCAACATGCACCAGTGGAATACGAAGACGCCAGGGACAATAATCCTGTGGATTTTCTGTTGAGCGGGGTGTTTGCATCCCATTTTGTCAATACGGTGAGCCCCACGATTTTGAGAGAGATTGTGGAGGGCCGCCACCATTTCGTAACACCCCAGTTGCGGGAAGAACTGGCCAACAAGTGGTACTGTGACTGTGCCGCGGGTATTCTGAACGCTCCCGACCCTTCCTTTGATCCCGTCGCGGATCAGGATCTGGGCTGTACCTATGGGCCGGAAGATCATGCAAAGGGAAAACGGGAGAACAAGAGATTGCTCCAGAAGAACCTGGGCCTCTTGCGGGATGCGCGAGCCCCCATCTTCTTCTGGCCCCACCGTCTGGATCCGATTCAAAAAGGGTGCCAGCTCCTGGCCGATATCCTATACCACATGGTGTCCAAGTACTGGGATGAGCGGCTTCAGATTGTGTTCGTGGCCAACGGCGAATTCCAACGGCATTTCCTGGGCATCGTCCACTTTCACGAGCTTCAGAAGCGGGTGGCCGTATGCAATTTCGACGAGGGGCTTGCGCGACTCGCTTACGGTGGATCTGATTTTATGCTGATGCCGTCCAGTTTTGAACCCTGCGGCCTTCCTCAGATGATTGCCGCCATATACGGTGCCCTGCCCGTGGCCCATGACACGGGCGGAATACACGACACCGTCACCATGCTGGACGTGGCCGGCGATAAAGGGAACGGATTTTTGTTCAATATCCACGACGCAGGGGGCCTCGCCTGGGCCATGGACCGGGCCATGGACTTTTACCGGCTCCCTGCACAAATAAAGGAAACCCAAGTTAAACGCATCATGGAGGAGAGCCGGGCCGCCTTCAACCATGCCACGACGGCCCGCCGGTACATCGAGCTCTATGAGCGGATGCTGGACCGCCCGCTGGTCTGCACTTTCCCCTGAGAAGCCCATGTTGAAAACCGTGCTGCCCCTGGTTCAAAAAGACCCTTATCTTAAGCCTTATGAGAAAGATTTAAGACGCCGCATCCAGAGGGTTCTCGATACGGAAGCCCGGCTCACCCGGCAGGCGGGGGATCTGGGCCGGTTTGCTTCGGGCCACGAGTATTTCGGCCTCCATTCCGCCGGTGACGAATGGGTGTTACGGGAATGGGCGCCTAACGCCACGGCTTTGTTCATGGTTGGTGAGGCCACTGGGTGGCGGGAGTCACCCGAATACGCCCTGAAGCGAATCAACGATCGGGGAGTGTGGGAGCTCCGACTCCCGGGCGACGCGCTTTGTCACGGACAACTGTTTCGCTTTCGAATTCATTGGCCCGGGGGGAGGGGTGACCGGATCCCGGCTTGGAGCCGGCGGGTGGTCCAGGATCCGGAGACCCTTATTTTCAATGCCCAGGTCTGGGCCCCGCCCGAGTCTCACCATTGGAAGTGCGAAGTGTTTTCGAGGGTTTCGCAATCCCCCCTCATCTATGAAGCCCATGTGGGAATGGCCCAGGAAGCCGAGAGGGTGGGAACCTACCGGGAGTTTGCCGAACACATCATCCCCCGCATCGTGAAAACAGGCTACAACACCCTCCAACTCATGGCCCTCCAGGAGCATCCGTACTACGGTTCCTTCGGATATCATGTGTCCAATTTTTTTGCGGCCTCTTCCCGGTTCGGCACGCCCGAAGACCTCAAGGCCCTCATCGACACGGCCCATCAAAACGGGCTGGCGGTGATCATGGACCTGGTCCATTCCCATGCCGTGGCCAATGAGGTGGAAGGGTTGGCCCGGTTTGACGGCACCCAGTACCAATACTTCCATGCCGGTTCCCGGGGACGGCACGAGGCCTGGGACAGCCTCTGCTTTGATTACAGCAAGGATCCGGTTCTCCATTTTCTCCTCTCCAATTGCCGATTCTGGTTGGATGAATACCGGGTGGACGGATTTCGGTTCGACGGAATTACCAGCATGCTCTACCTTCATCACGGACTGGGCCGGGCCTTTACAGGCTACGGGGACTATTTCGGTGACGATGTGGATGAGGACGCCCTCTGTTACCTGGCCCTGGCCAACCGACTCATCCATGACCTCCGGCCAGGGGCCTTGACCCTGGCAGAGGATATGAGCGGGATGCCCGGCCTGGCTGCATCCTTTAAGGACGGGGGCGTCGGATTTGATTTCCGGTTTGCCATGGGTGTTCCCGACTATTGGATTCGTCTTACCAAGGATACCCCGGATGAGAACTGGCCCATGGGTCATCTATGGTATGAGCTGACCAATCGACGTCAAGACGAGCGGACCATCAGCTATACGGAATCCCACGATCAGGCCCTGGTGGGGGATCAGACCCTGATTTTCCGGCTTATCGGCGCGGATATGTATCATGGGATGAGGCGCGAGGACCCCAATCTGCGGGTGGACCGGGGCATGGCGCTTCACAAAATGATCCGGCTGATCACGCTGGCCACGGCCCAGAGTGGGTATCTCAATTTCATGGGCAATGAATTCGGGCACCCCGAATGGATCGATTTTCCCCGGGAAGGAAATGACTGGTCATATCGCTATGCGCGGCGGCAATGGCACTTGGCGGATGATCCGTCTCTCAAGTACCGTTGTCTGGCAGACTTTGATCGGGATATGATCGATCTGGCCAAGACATTCCGGATCCTTGATCGTGCGGATGTCCGGCTCCTCCATGAGCACTCCGACCATAAGATCATCGCCTTTGAACGGGCCGGCCTGGTGTTCGTCTTCAACTTCCACCCCCGGGAGTCATATGCGGACTACCGGATCCGCGCGCGGTCCGGGACATACCGGATGATCCTGGACAGCGACCACAACCGGTTTTGCGGACACGGTCGGCTGACACCGAACCAGACCCATACCACGCTCCCGAATGTCGAGAAGAAAGCGGATGAGCAATGGCTCAGCCTCTATCTCCCCAACCGGACCGCCATTGTGCTGGTACGCAATTCCTGAAAACTGTTCGTTGTTTGTTCCCTCAGATGTCGATTCACAAAGGCCTCTATGGCGACAGGATACTCGGGAAGCAGGCTGCAACTGCTGTGATCCGTCCCCATGCCCACGAATAGCTCGGCCCTGCCGGCGGGGAAAGCGTCTCTCAGGCGCCAGGCATGATGGAGCGGGAAATGTTCGTCCTTTTCCCCATGCATGATGAGCACGGGCAGATCCAGGTGCGGGGCCAGACGGGCAGGGCTGATCCCGTCCATCCTGAACCGGTAGAAAATGTCCATCCACAAGACCACGACCGGTGCGAACAGGATGCCGAAGATCGGGCTATAGCTGCGGTACAGGCTTCGCAGTGCCTCCTTGGTTCGCGCATAACACGACTCTAAAAAAAGGAGTCGGATCTGTGTGGGATTCCTGCTGGCTGCAATGATCGCCCCTGCGGCCCCTGCCGAGTGGCCGTAGAGGAGAACGGGTTGGCCCACCCAATTGAGTACGCTTTCGATATCCTCGGCAAACCGAAAGGCGTTCATGAAGCGGTGGGGACTTGATCCCCCATGATCCCGTGCACTGTGAATGACCACTGAGAACCCTAGGTTCCCAAATACCCTGGCTCGGTTCACCATGCGGTCTCGGTTGCGGCTCCAGCCATGGGCCAGTACCACGATGCCCCGTGGGGTGCGGTCAGGGTCAATGCGCCAGATCTCGAGGGTCCCCCCGTCGGCCGTCGGGATTCGGGTGTCGATGATCCGCCCCCAGTCCGGAATGTCCTGAACCGGCTCCCGGGGAATTTGATGGACCACATAGGTCAAAAGCAGCGTCAAGGTGAGGTAGAGCACCATCAGCCCGACAATGATATATATCCACATGGAGGTCTCCTCATGTATGGTTCCGCTATTTGAGAATTTTGGCCATGAGGGTCTCTATAGAGTGTTCAGCCGGATGATTTCTCAAAATTGCATTTTATACGGGAATTAGGAGGAAAAATACGTCCAATGGACAATAATATCAATGCGAAAGACGAGTGCGGGCAAGGTCCTGGTTCCAATCGTTACGCTTTTATGTTAAGATAAGGAATATTCATTCGTTTTCATCATCCGAACACACCATAAAGGGGGAAATTCATGTGGGAATATAGCGATAAAGTGAAGGCGCATTTCCTCGATCCCAAGAACGTGGGAGAGATGGAAGATGCCAGTGGCGTGGGAGAAGTGGGGTCCATGGCCTGCGGTGATGCGCTCAAACTGTGCCTTAAAATAGACGACAACGGTCGGATAACGGATGCCAAGTTTCAGACCTTCGGCTGTGCCAGTGCCATTGCCTCGGCCTCTGCCCTGACCGAGATGCTGAAGGGCAAGACCGTGGAGGAAGCGGAGAAAATCACCAATCAGGACATCGCCGATTATCTCGGCGGTCTTCCCAAGGAAAAGATGCATTGCTCGGTCTTGGGGCGTCAGGCACTGGAAGCCGCAGTGGCCGATTACCGGGGAGAGCCGGGACAAGGAGATCGAAAAAGCGGTCTTAGAGAATAATCTCACCACCATCGAGGAGGTCACCAACTACACCAAGGCCGGCGGGGGATGCGAGAACTGCCATGAGGCCATTCAAGGGATCATCGATAGAGTCCGTGCGGAAAAACCGAAGGTGACGCCACCCAAGCTGTCCAACATCCAGAAGATTCGAAAGATTGAGGAGACCATCGAAGAAGAGATTCGACCGTCATTGAAACAGGACGGGGGCGACATCGAACTGATTGATGTGATCGGAAACCGGGTGCTGGTGGCGGCACGGGGGAGTTGTGCCATGTGCAAGGCCGCCCCCCAGACCATGAAGCACGTGGTGGAGGCCAAACTGCACGAGTTTGTGTCGCCCGATCTCGTGGTAGAGGAGGTGTCCGTATGAAAACCGTCTATTTGGACAACAATGCCACGACCCGTGTGGCGCCGGAAGTCAGGGAGGCCATGGCCCCCTATTTTGAGGAACTTTATGGGAATCCTTCGAGTGCTCATTCATTCGGCGGTAAAATCGCTGCTCATCTGAGGGAAGCGAGGGAAAGGCTGGCGGCGCTTATCGGTGCGGAGGCCGATGAGATCGTATTCACCGGCTGTGGATCGGAGAGCGATAATGCGGCGGTCCGCTCGGCCCTGGATACCCAGCCCGAAAAACGACATATCGTCACCAGCCGTGTGGAACATCCGGCCATCAAGTCGCTTTGCACCCATTTGGCGGACCGGGGGTGCCGCATTACGCGCGTTCCGGTGGACCATGAGGGGCATCTGGACATGAACCGCTATCGTCCCTTTCCGGGCACAAACTGCATGCCGCAAAAGGGATCGGTGCGCTCTATATTCGTCGGGGGACCAAGTACACGCCCTGGCTCATCGGGGGACATCAGGAAAAGGGCCGCCGCGGCGGCACGGAAAACACGGCGGCCATTGTGGGCCTGGGTAAGGCCTCCGAACTGGCCCGGCAGAAAATGGAGGAAGAAAACACCCGGGTCAGAGCGTTGCGGGATAAACTGGAGCAAGGCCTTTTAAAAGCCGTACCCAACAGCCGGGTGAACGGGGATGTGAATGAGCGGCTCCCCAATACCAGCAGTATCAGTTTCGAGTTTGTGGAGGGCGAAGCCATCCTCCTGATGATGGATGAGTTGGGGATCTGTGCGTCATCGGGCTCGGCCTGCACATCCGGTTCGCTTCAGCCGTCGCATGTGCTCCGGGCCATGGGCGTGCCCTTCACCATGGCCCACGGATCCATACGTTTCAGTTTGAGCGTCTATAACACGGAAGCGGAAATCGATTTCGTGGTGGAAAAGTTTCCGTCGATTATCGACACCCTGCGCCGGATGTCCCCTTTCTGGAAGCCGGAAGGTCAGGCGTGCGCGAGCTGAGCGTTTCTGTCACACCTCGAAATCGGGATCGCTATCGCTATCGCAATCGGAATCATATGACACTCGGACACGAAAAACTGGACGGTTATCGCCTCTCCATAGGCCACGTGGCATGGGTTTATGAAAAGGCCGCCAACCTGAGAGGAATTCATCGTCATGCCCGCGACCAATGGCTTCGGGCCGCCCGGTCCATAGCGTGGAATGTCGCCGAAGGCAACGGCAAGACGGGAGCGGGAGATCGGCGAAGGTATTTCGAGATAGTGCGCGGATCGGCATTGGAGTGTGCAGCGATCCAGGATGTTTTGATGGTGGGAAAAGTGCTCGATGACGCGGAAAGTGAAGCGCGTAAGATGGAATTGGACCGCATCGCTGCAGTGTTGACTCGCATGGGTGGGAGGGGGTATTGCGTCAAGGAAGAGCGCGAGCCGTACGGGCAAGCAGAACTCGATCCCGATCCCGACAGCGATTTAATTGGACGGCAAAACCAGAACCTAAGTTAGCAATGGGATTGACCATGAAAACGGCTGAGCGCCCGGATGAATGCAAAATCGAGGTGTCGGACAGGGACCGGTACCGGGGTGAAATCCCCGGGATCGTCGATGAACTGGTAAAATCCTGCGACCGTGAGGACTGTTTCGCCCACGTGGCGCCCGAACCCATCCCGTCGAGGGATTCCATCATCGATCTGATCGAGCGGATCCGCCGGATACTGTATCCCGGGTATTTCATCCGTCGAACAGTGGACCGTGTCAATATCGGGTATTACCTGGGAGAGGAGCTGACCGCCCTGTTCGGATGCCTATCCGAGCAGGCGACCCTGGCCGTTCGGCACGAGTGCCTGAGGTACAGCTATCCCTGCACCCACTGTGAGGAGAGGGGGTATCAAGCGGCCGCCGATTTTATGCGGGCACTGCCCCGGCTCCGCGTGCTCCTGGCCCAAGATGTTCGGGCCGCCTTCGAGGGCGATCCGGCCGCCGGGAGCTATGATGAGATTATTTTCAGCTATCCCGGGCTCTTCGCGGTCACGGTGTACCGGATGGCCCATCAGTTAAGAGAACAGGACGTGCCCTTGATTCCGCGCATTATGAGCGAATACGCCCACAGCCTGACGGGCATCGACATCCATCCGGGGGCTGAAATCGGGCAGAGTTTCTTCATCGACCATGGTACCGGCGTGGTCATCGGCGAAACCACCGAGATCGGGGACCGGGTGAGGCTCTACCAGGGGGTGACCCTGGGGGCCCTGTCCATCTCGCGGGATCATGCGAAAAAACTGACCGAGAAGAAGCGGCATCCGACCATCGAGGATGACGTCATTATCTATTCGGGCGCCACCATACTGGGCGGGGAAACCACCATCGGGGCCCGTTCCATCGTGGGCGGGAATGTCTGGATCACCGAATCCGTGCCGCCCGATACCACCGTCATCCTGAGGCGGCCGGAACTCGAGTTCAGAGAACGGGGAAAAAAGGAGCAATAAAAAATGGCTGAGATATTTCCTGATGTGACCTGGACAACGGGGGGCACGCCGCTGGTCCGGCTCAACCGCATGGCCGGGGGGCTCAAGGCCCATATCGTCGTGAAAATCGAATTCCGCAACCCCTTGGGAAGTGTCAAGGACCGTATCGGTGTGGCCATGATCGATGCGGCCCAACGGGCCGGGCTTTTGGGAGGAGAGGCGCTGATTGTGGAGCCCACCAGCGGAAACACGGGTATCGCCCTGGCATTTGTCTGCGCGGCACGCCGGTACCGGTTGATCCTCACCATGCCTGAGACCATGAGCCGGGAGCGGCGGAAACTCTTGAAACACCTCGGGGCCGAATTGATCCTCACCCCGGGGCCCGAGGGGATGCCGGGTGCCATAAAAAAGGCCAAAGAGATCCTCCAAGACTCCCCCGGGGCCTACATGCCCGACCAGTTCAGCAATCCGGCCAATCCGGAGATCCACCGCCGCACCACGGCCGAGGAGATCTGGCGCGACACCAAGGGAAGGATCGATATCCTGGTGGCGGGAGTGGGGACCGGCGGGACCATCACGGGGGTCAGTGAGGGGCTCAAGGCCCTGAAGCCGTCATTCAAGTCCGTGGCCGTGGAACCGGCCGCCTCCCCGGTGCTGTCCGGCGGAAAACCGGGGCCCCACAAGATTCAGGGGATCGGGGCCGGTTTTATTCCGGCGGTGCTCAAGACCGAGCTGATCGACGACATCGTACAGGTCACCAATGACCAGGCCTTCGAAACCGCGCGCGACCTGGCCAAGATCGAGGGCATTTTGGCCGGTATCTCCTCAGGGGCCGCCGTGGCCGCGGCGTTGGATGTGGCCGGACGGCCTGAAAATGAAGACAAGTTGATCGTCGCCATTCTCCCGAGCACCGGGGAGCGCTATTTAAGCACGGACCTATTTCAGGAATAGGAGGAATCAATCATGGCCCAGGATCCAGGCATCGGCCACAAGATTACGGCCACGGTCGTCGGCGTAAAGGGGGAGTGCAGCGCGGGTCACCAAAAGGGAGATACCTTTGACATCAGCTGCCACAATCCCGCGGGACTCTGCGGCTTTTTCTATCACGCCATCTTCCCGGACCTCTCCACCTTCCAGTTCGGGGGGCGCCTCCCCTGGTGGCAGGGGGACACCGTCGAGCTTCAGTGCCCAGATCCCCAGAATCTGGTGACCCTGAAACTGGAGCGCACCGAGCGGGAATAAGCCAACTGCGGACCAGACCAATTAACCCAGATAGACGCGGACAAAGGAGCGGTCTGCGAGGCTCGGCGTCCGTCCGCGGTGAATAAAGACGCATGGGAAAGGACCTTGACCTTTTGGTGTTTTGGTGTTAATGTGAGAAACGAGATCGTCACAGACGAGGATATGCCCATGAGCCGATTGACCATCACGCTTGATGATGATTTGCACCGTGCGGTCAAGGAGACGGCTGCCCGACAGGGGCGGAGCATCGGCCAAATCATCGAGGAAAGTCTGCACCTTCGCGGCATCAAATCCATGGAAAGTGCCTACCGGCTGGTGGCACGGGCGCGTTCGCATGCAAGCTATACCGAAGAAGAAGCCACGCGCCTGGCCACAGAAGAAGCCCGCGCCCATCGGGCCCGATGAACAAGCGCATCTTCGTGGTCGATACCAATGTACTGGTTGCCGGACTCATCACCAACGAGCCCGGCAGCCCCACCGCGGGAATAGTGGATGCCATGCTTGACGGCAACCTGCTTTACCTCCTCTCTGCGGAGTTGTTGCGCGAGTACCGCGACGTTCTGCTGCGGCCAAAAATTTCCAAACTCCATGGTCTAAACCAACAGGAAATCGAGCAGATCTTGACCGAAATCACGGCCAACGCCATATGGCGAGAGCCCGCACCGGACAATGTTCATTCATCTCCCGACCCCCAGGACGCCCACCTCTGGTCCCTCTTGGCATCCGAACCCATGGCTGTACTCGTCACCGGTGATCGGATGCTTATCGAAAATCCCAGGCCCCAAAGCTCAGTCATATCCCCGGCAACCTGGGCTGAACACTTTAAGAAGATTACCCCCTGAATCATTCCTATTCCGCCTGAAGGACCTTGCAATAAAGTAGCGCAGACGTCTTCACCTGAGTTGGATCAGTCCGCCAACCGGTTGACCCGTAATAAGTATCGTTTTTTCTGTTGACTTATCTAAGAGTTATTGATAGCCGATTTTAGGTAGTAGTTCTGGTTTTGGCTTTTCCTCTTTCAACCACCCACACAAAGAAGAGGATCAAAATGGCCCCACGATGAAAAAGACCCCGCTTCCAATGACATGGAAGACGGGGTTTTCTATTTGCTTACATCCTGGGAACAGCACTCCTGACGCTCTGAAAGAAAAAAATAGCCCAAAAAATATTTTTTTGTCGAGCGTGTGACCGGATCTGTCAAAGAGGGGTGGTATGATGCTAATCTGATGACGACTGACCACTCAAATCAACCGAAAGTCAAAAAGTCAAAATGATGGAAAGACAATGCAAACAACGCGGTATTATAGCAGATACGACGAATACAGAGACAAGATCGCGGCATTATTTCCGGTCGAAAAATTCAAACCGAAACATCTCTTGAATGCCGCATTTTGAATTGAGTGTTTTGACAACCTGGAGGTTTATTGTGCGCCTCTCGATTATGTCAACAAACAGGCGGGACAGGAACCCACAGACGGGTAATGCCTTGATCCTGGACGCCCGGAGGGTTGTCACCTTCAAATGCTCAGGTGCATTGAAAGAGAGGATGAATGCACCTGAACACTAGAGAAGAGACAAGCCAGTATGAGCCGAATCCGGCTACGACAGGTTCTTGACTGTTTCGGATGCCTGGATGATCAACGGGATGAGTCAAGGGCAGACCTGACCCCATT
>JARRPY010000088.1:4382-12914 GCA_037382425.1 Deltaproteobacteria bacterium | reverse complement strand
AGACTTACAGGGTCCCCGCCAGTTGGCGGCCATCGAAGAAGTCCAGGCCGAGGTCGATAATCTGCGCTCGGCCTGGGACTGGGCGATCGAACGGGGAGAGGTGGACTGGCTGGACCGCGCACTTGAGGGGCTCTGCTTGCTCCACCTGTTTCTGGGGCACACTCTTCTTTTCAATCAAATTGTAATTTCATTTAGGTAAACCCCCGGCTTTGCCGGGCGACTCACCAGAGTTTGACATTTACGGGAATAAATGGAAGTCCCTCCTGATGTGAACTGCTCAAAGTCACAAAGGAGGAACTCCCATGAAAGATGAATCAAGTCTAAACCACACAAGATGGGAATGCAAATACCACATCATTTGGATCCCCAAGTACCGCAAGAAGACATTGTTCGGCCAACTTCGGAATTACCTTGGGCAGGTAATCAGGGGGTTGGCGCGGAGCCGAGAGTGCGAGGTGATAGAAGGAAATCTGGCAGTAGACCATGTGCATATCCTCATATCAATACCTCCAAAATATTCGGTATCGCAGGTTGTAGGTTATATTAAGGGCAAGACTGCAATTCATATTGCACGCAATTACATGGGCCAGAAGAAGAATTTTACAGGACATCACTTCTGGGCCAGAGGCTATTTTGTGTCGACGGTTGGTCGTGATGAAGAGGCGGTCCGAAAATATATCATAACGCAAGAAGAAGAGGATCGCCGTTTAGATCAACTGGATCTGTTTAAGTAAGGCACTGCCACCTTTGAGGTGGCCAACAAATTAACCGCTTTGAGCGGTTCACGTATTTTCAAGCCTCCGGCTTTGCCGGAGGTTGGGTGACTCGAATAAAATGGACGCGGTGTTCAGAAATGTGGTGACCAATGCAGTGGAGGCCATGCACGAGGGAGGCACCCTTACCATAAAGGCGGAGAACCTCCGGGTTGAGGATGGAGAGGTTGAGTTGGGCCTGTCCATGCACCCCGGAGATTATGTCCGTATTTCCATTCAAGATGAGGGAAAGGGCATTCCCGAGGAAGACCTGGACAGGATTTTCGACCCCTATTTCTCCAGCAAACCCATGGGGGTACAGAAAGGAATGGGCCTGGGCCTGGCCGTCGCCCATTCCGTCGTCATAAAGCACGGGGGACACATCGCCGTACAGTCGATCCCCAATAAAGGAACTACGGTGCGCATCTATCTTCCCGCGATGCCCGTTGAAGAGGCGGCTCAAAGCCGCCCGTCTACAGCGATCGGGAAGCCGGAAGCCGTGAAATGGATTTTACTGATGGAAGACGAGGAGACGCTGGGGAAACTGGCAAAGAAGATGTTGAAACGGCTTGGGTTCGAAGCGCGGACCGTGAAAAATGGGAAGGACGCCATCGAGGCATACGAGAAAAAAATGGACTCGGACACCCCTTTTGAAGCCGTCATACTGGATCTGACCATCAAGGGGGGCATGGGTGGGGAGTCGGTCCTCCGAAAACTCCGGGAGATCGATCCCCATGTCAGAGCCATTCTGTGCAGCGGGTACTGGGACGACCCGGTGATGTCTGACTTTGACGCATACGGATTTAAGGCGGCCATTCCCAAACCCTATGAGATGAAAGATCTGAAAGCCGCGCTCGAAAAAGCCTTCCGTTGAACGGGAGGGGTAATTGATAAAACCATAACTTTACCAGGGTAAAAGACCTGGTGAAGGAGGCATCCGACGTTGAGGATCAAAAACGCAAATGCGGCCGCTATTCTCCCGTAAATACCGGCTCCCGCTTCTCAAGAAATGCGCTGAATCCTTCCAGACGATCCTTGGATGTGGACACGATGGCATTCCCTTCCTCCTCCGCTTGGAGGCCTTTGGCGAAGCCTTCATATTCGCCTGCCGAAATCGCCCTAAGGACGCACGCCATTGCTAGGGGAGGGCGCTTCACCAGTTTCTGGGCCAATGAAAGGGCGTCCGGCAAAAGGCGCTCAGGGGTGGAGAGTTGATTGACGAGCCCCACTTCCAAGGCCTCTTCGGGATTGATGGTGGCACTGAAAAGGATCATGTTTAACGCCTTGGCCTTTCCCACGATACGGGTCAATCGCTGGGTGCCCCCCCAGCCGGGGATGATTCCCACATTGAGTTCGGTCAGCCCGATGCGCAGGTCGGAATGATCCACCATGATTCGAAAGTGGCAGCAAAGCGCCAGTTCCAGACCTCCGGCGAGGACGTGACCGTTGATGGCGGCGATCACCGGTTTTTCAAAGCGATCGAGGCGGGTCCATAACTCGCGACCTTTGGGACTCGTCTTTTGGGCGTTGGCCGCATCGCTGAGATCGAATCCCGCGGAAAATGCCTTGTCGCCTCCGCCGGTGATAATCAATACCCGAATGGACTTATCTGTTTCCACCTCTTCCAAGGCCTTTTCAAAGTCCGCCATCATCCCCCAATTCCAGGCATTGACCGGGGGATGATTCAGCGTGATGATACAAATGTTTCCTTTCTTCTCGACCAGCAGGTTCTCATAATTCATTGTGGCCTCCTTCAATGGGTCTCCTCTCGGCCATGGGCCGTGAAGATCTGTTCAATCATTGCTCGGTAAATGTCCGGATGATCTCGGCCAGGTCCATGATCTGAATCTTGTCATCGAGAAACTTACTCTTCGTGGCGTCCTCCAGCATTTTGGCGCAGTTGGGGCAAGCCACTCCAACCACTGATGCCCCTGTCTCTACGGCCTCGCGTATTCTCACTCGTGCCGGACTGTCCTGACTCTGACCCAAAAGATCGGAAAAAAAGTTGCCTCCGCCGCCGCCGCAGCAAAGCGCATCCGACTTCGATCGGTCCATTTCCACGAACTGCACGTTTCTGAGCCGTCTCAAGATTTTCCTGGGGGCACTGTATTCCTCATTGTGCCGACCGAGATAACAGGGGTCATGAAAGGTGACCTTGACCGGTGCGCCTTTTGGTTTCAAGGAGACCTTGTTTATCAGACCCCTAATCATTTGACTGTAGTGATACACATCAAATTGAGCACCGTATTGTGGGTATTCGTTTTTCATGGCATGGTAGGCGTGCGGGGAAAGGGTGATGATCTTTTCGACATTCAGGTCCGAGAACTGCTTGATGTTTTGTTCCGCGATCTGCCTGAAAAGACCCTTTTCACCCAGGGAGCAGACGTCGTTTCCGTCGCAGTGCTCATGTGCGCCCAGAATCCCAAACGAGACGCCCCAATCCTGGAGTACACGGGCCACGGACCGGACCATCTTTTTTCCTCTCTCATCATAGGACCCCACACATCCCACATAAAGCAGATATTCCTGATCTTTGAAAGGCGCGATATCCAGTCCATCGGCCCAATCTCCACGCTCCGCTTGGGGCAGTTTGTATGGATTGCCATTGACATGGATCGCCTTGAGAAAGTCTCTTACGGTCGGGGGCACCGCTCCCTGGTCCACCAGTTCCGATTTTCCCGCCAGAAAGGCATTTAAAATATCATCCTTGAATTTTGGAAACACACAGTGTTCCACACAGTTGCCGCAGGTCGCACATGAAAAAAAGATGTCCGCCAGCCGGGGGCTGGTCTTGATCTCGCCGTCGAGCCATGCCCTCAAAAGCCACATTCGTCCTCCCGGTGAGTAGGTTTCAAAGCGGAATTTCAGATAGGAAGGACAGTTGAGATCCATGTAATTGCCCGGCAGCTTGCAGTAGCCGCAGCGAAAACACCGGTGAAGAATTTCCGCATGCTCCATGAGTTTACCTCCCGGATGATAAGACCGCCCGGCGGTCCTCAGCACCGCCCCTACGCGGCGGGTTCCCAGTTTCCCGGATTCATGATGCCATTGGGATCGAGCATCTCCCGCACACCCTTTATCAGATCCAGTGTGTCCGGATCCATCCGCTTGATGATCTCCTTCTGTGCAGGCGCCTCCGCCTTCCAGGGAATGCCGCCCATGTCCAGCACCACCCGGTTTGTCTCCTCCAGTGCTTCCTGCGCCCGCTTTACATCCATCGGGTCCGCCCTGTTGAAGGGATAGGCGTAAAAGAACATCATGCAGTGACCCGCGCCAATAATTCTGGCTCCGGTGGAATAGGTGGTATTGAATCGTCGGGCGATGTCAATGCCGACGCCATAGGCCTGCGCGAACAGCTCAATGGGCATGATCGCCCCCACATATTCGAATCCCCCTCCCTTTTTGACGTCTGCAAACCGGGTCAGGTTGGTCCCGGGCGCCTCGAGGAAGCTTTTTTTCATGTTGGGGGGCAGCGGCATGAACCCGCCCGTTTTGTCGTCGATGGTTTTTCTGGGCGCAGCATGAATCAGCTTCCGCTTCCATGTCAGCTCCTCTTGTGAATCCGCAGCGTAATTAATGATAACATGCTGAAAGCCTTCTGCCCAGGCGGGTTTTGGGGCCATCCACGCGGTCACGTCCTCGGCAATTTGAAGGCCGGTTATTCGGTGGATGACGTCCGGCACCAGTTCAGGGTCTTCGGTAAGGAAAATGGCCACATCGTTTAGGGACCGGTTTGGAAACAGTTTGATGGCCAGCTTGGTCACAATCCCCGTAGTTCCCATCCATCCCAGAAAAAGGCCTGCCAGATCCGGAAGGGGCGCCCTTGAAAACCAATAGGGAGAGGTGGAACAGGACCCGGTCCGAACCACCTTGCCGGTGGGGAGCACCACCTCCATGCCGTTCAGCATGTCCGAGTGAAACCCGGCCGCATGGGAAAGATGGCCTGAGCCGTGAATGAGGACATTCCCTCCCACCGTGGCGATAGGGGGGGCGTCCGGTATGGAATGCTTGAGCCTCGGATGGTGTTTCTTGAGATAGGCCTGAAGCATCCCCTGGGACGTGCCGGCCTCCAAAATGACATAGCGACTCGTCTCGTTGACCTCCAGGATCCGGTTCATTCGCTTCATGTCCAGGACGATTCCCCCCTTAAGCGGCCTCGAAAGCCCTGAAAGCACGAGGCCGCCGCCCATGGGCACAATGGGCATGCCCTCACGGTTCGCTAAAAGGACGATTTTCCGGACGTCTTCTGTGGAGCCGGGCATGACCACGACATCCGGAAAACTGGGCGCCATTGTCCCCATATCCCTTGAATAAATGAACAGTTCCTCAGGATCCTTTGAAACGTAAGCGGCCCCGACAATCGCTTCTAATTCCGAGTAGATATTTTCCACGACATCACCCCCACATGGGTTTGCCCTCTCCCAGGGCGAATTGACACAAATCGCTCATGAGAAGCGGCATCATCCCCTGCTTGGCCACGGTTTCACCCAGGGTAAAGATGCAAAAGGGACAGTTAAACACGCACACGTTGGCTCCCGAAGCCTTCATATCATCGATGTTTCTTTTTTGAAGGTCATCGGCCAGATCGTCCCTCTGCTGGGCCCGCAGGATGGCGCCGCAACAGAGGGCATTCTCCCGGTCATATTCTCTGTCGACCCGCTCTGCCCCGATACGCTCGAAAATATCGTCCACCCAGTGCTGTGTTTCCGGAATGAGACGATTCGAGCAGGGCCGCTGGTACGCCACCCTCATCCCGAGGGGCCTGATCTGATCTTTGAGCTGGTCCAGGCGTTTGGTGAGATATTCGAACAGGTGAATGGACCTGAAGGGGACATCCATACCGAATGCCGGTGCCAGATGGGTGTAGGTGGCGTAGCATTCATCATGGTAGCAGATCAATTCCTCTATATGGTTGTCCCTTAAATAATAGGTCCAGATGTTGTCGATCATCATGGGGACCCGTTCCCGAATGACCGAGTTTTTGGCAAAATGAAGCCACATGATATTGCAAAATATATCGCTTCCCACAATGGTCGAACAGCCCTCGTATAATTTTCCGTGGATCTGTTTGACCAGCATGGGGAAATAGCACATATCGATGACGGGTGGTTCGAGTTTTTCGGGATGGATCTTTCCCTTGGGTGCCATCATGATGGTCTGCTGCTTTGTCAGTGGCTTGGGCGCCGGCCATAGTCCCTTTTGCTCCTGGCGTTCCACAATCAGATAAAAGGGATGATTGTCGTAGGGGCAGTACTCTTCACACGCGTAACAGGTGATGCAGTCCTCAAGCACGCGCGAATCCCCGCCATCAATGATTTTTTTCCTCTCCTCCCTCGCAGATTCCGGGTCCAAATCCATATGCTGGCATCTGGTGAGGCAATCCAGGGTATCGCATCCTTGGCAAATGTCGGGATCGAACTTTATTTCGTACATGGCATCCCCTCTGATCGGGTTAGACTGTCTTTACGGGGTGTTGAGACGCATCATGCCTTACCCCGCTCCTTACTGAGATCAATGATCTCCATCCGGTTGGTTTCTCCCCGATGACCCGGCGAAGGCCCCTGGGTGAGGATGACCAGACCTTCGGTGATGCCGATCCGGGCAAGGGCCTCGCGGGTATAGGTCTCCAGATCTTCGGGATAGGCCGACTGAAAAACCGGATAAACGCCGTAGGAAAACTGGAGTCTCTGACACGTGGATTCATTGGCGCTGACGCCCGCGATCCATACCGGAAGACGGAAGCGAGCGATGCGACGCGCAGTGGCGCCCGTCTCTGTCGGGGCGATGATGACCTTGGGCGTCAGTTTCCTTGCAGTGGCATTAACGCTCAGGGAAATGAGGTCCTCTATGTTCAGATCGCCTTCTTCTCCGGCAGTATCCAGGGCCTCGCGAAGGGGCCGGGCACTCAGGTGGGCTTCCGTGACCCGGGCCACACGGGACATGACGGCTACGGCCTCAACGGGATACGCCCCTGACGCCGATTCCTCGGAAAGCATCACGCAGTCGGTGCCGTCCAAAATGGCGTTGGATACATCCGTTACCTCTGCCCGCGTCGGCCGGGGGTTGAAAACCATGGATTCAAGCATCTGGGTGGCGGTGATGACCGGTTTTCCCCTCAGGTTGGCCTTTTGAATGAGGCCTTTCTGGACGACTGCGATCCGCTCCACAGGAACCTCGACCCCCAGGTCTCCCCTTGCCACCATGATCCCGTCCGCCGCCCCCAGTATGGCATCGATGTTGTCGAGGGCCTGGAGCCGTTCGATTTTGGCGATGACGAAAAGGTCTTGGCCGGCCTCACCCGCTGCCTCACGTAGTGCATGCACATCTTCGGGTCCCTGAACAAACGATTCTCCGACGGCATCCACGCCCTGGGCAAGGGCAAACTCCAGACACTCGCGATCGAGGTCGGTAAATGCACTCATGCCGAGATCGATTCCGGGGAAGTTGACGCCTTTTTGTGACCGGAGTTGCCCGCCCACCATGACCGTGCAATGAACCGCCTCGCCTTTGATCTCTTCCACTCTCAGTTGCACAAGGCCGTCATTGAGAAAAATAGTGTTGCCGGGGCGAACCGCCAATGGCAGACCGGCAAAACTGATGGAAGCCCGGTATGCATCTCCCTCCACATCGCTCGGCACAAGGGTAAAGGGCTGATCCCGCACCAGTTCGACGGGGTCATCCTTCAAATGGCCGATGCGGATTTTCGGACCGGGCAGATCCGCCAGCAGCGCCACTCTCTGGCCGGCCGCCTCTTGGGCGGCCCGAATGTCTGCAATCATCCGGCTGTGGCTCTCGAAATCTCCGTGGGCGAAATTGAGACGCGCCACATTCATGCCGTTTCGAATCATCTGCTCCAGGATATCACGGGACTGGGAGGCCGGTCCGATGGTGCAGACGATCTTGGTCTTTTTGAGAGGAAGGTTCATCACGGACTCCAATATTCGCTATCCCGCGTTACGAAACCCCGGCGGTTTTCAATGCCCCATGAACAATGTGGATTGCCTCATCGAATACCTGCTTGAGGTGATCTTCTCCCTTGAAGCTCTCCGCATAAATCTTGTTGATGGCCTCGGTCCCCGAGGGCCGGGCCGCGAACCACGCGTTTTCCGTCAGCACCTTGAGACCGCCGATGGGGGCGCCGTTGCCCGGGGCCGCATTCAGCTTGGCCACGATCTTTTCTCCGGCCAATTCGTTGTCGGTCACCATATCCGGAGAAAGGGCCTTTAATGCCTTTTTCTGGTCATCGGTTGCAGGCATGTCGTTTCGCTGATACACTGCCTTGCCGAATTTTGTTTCCAGGTCGCCGTACAATTCATCCGGATATTGCCCGGTCTCGGCGGTGATCTCCATGGCCAGAAGGTCCATGATGATGCCGTCCTTGTCGGTCGTCCACACCGTACCGTCTTTTCTCAGAAATGACGCGCCTGCGCTTTCTTCGCCGCCGAATCCGTAAGAACCGTCCAGAAGCCCGTCCACAAACCATTTGAACCCCACCGGAACCTCGGAGAGCGGCCGGTTCAGGGAAGCGGCCACGCGGTCGATCATGGCGCTTGAGACAAGGGTTTTCCCCACGGCCGCATCCGCTCTCCAGCGGGTCCGATGTTGAAAAAGGTACCAGACGGCTACGGCTAGGTAATGATTGGGCTTCAGCAACCCGGCCCCTCGCGTGACGATCCCGTGGCGGTCCGTGTCCGTGTCATTGCCGAAGGCGATATCGAATTTGTCCCGCAGCCCGATGAGATTGGCCATGGCATAGGGAGAGGAGCAGTCCATGCGGATC
>JARRPY010000088.1:0-4333 GCA_037382425.1 Deltaproteobacteria bacterium | reverse complement strand
GCCGCTCCGCCCAGGGGATCGACCCCGGCCCTCAGGCCGGACCCGGCAATGGCGTCCATGTCGATAACGGTTGCCAGATCTTTGACATATGCCGATACGTAGTCGTGCTCATGGGTGGTTTTTGCACGAACGGCCTTTTCGTACGATATCCGGCGGATGTTGTCGGTGTTTTTAAGGAGTTCATTGGCACGGTCCTGAATGATCCGGGTGGTCTCGGTATCGGCCGGTCCACCGTTGGGCGGGTTGTATTTGAACCCGCCGTCTGAGGGCGGGTTATGGGAAGGGGTGATCACCACGCCGTCCGCCCATCCGCTCTCCCGGTTCCGGTTATACGTCAGAATCGCTTGGGAAATGACCGGCGTGGGCGTATAACCGCCGCCCTTTTGAATCATGACCTGGACCCTGTTGGCTGCAAACACCTCGAGCGCGCTTGCCATGGCCGGTACGGACAGGGCATGGGTATCCATTCCCATGTAAAGAGGGCCGTTGATTCCCCGGGCCTTGCGATATTCACAGATGGCCTGGCTCACGGCAAGGATGTGTTCTTCGTTGAAGCTGTTTTTGAAAGCAGACCCCCTGTGGCCGGAAGTGCCGAAGGAAACGCTCTGACCCGGATCGGAAGGGTCCGGCTTCTGCGTGTAATAGGCGGTGATCAGCTTGGGAATGTTCACCAGGAGTTCAATGGGAGCCGGCTTGCCGGCCAGTTCGCTGACGGTCATCGTTTGCCTCCTCAGCAATGAGATGGGACACAGAAATACCAACATAGCGTATGATCCTTCACAAATCAAGAATGGTCCCACTTTCAATCCGTTGAAAAATGGGAGAGGATGAGCTAATATGGTGCTGTAGCGGAAGGTCCAAGCATTGCCTGATAGGAGATGCCGGGATTCGGGAGTACATAAACGATCTGTTCACCAAAAACCGGGGAGAAGAAAGTGCGGTTCAAAAATCAGGAAACGACCTCGTGTGATGTTCTGGTTATCGGAAGCGGCGGTGCCGGGTTGCGGGCCGCCATTGCTGCTGCGCAAGAGGGATGCGATGTGCTCATCCTCTCAAAAGCGCGCATTGGCCGTGCCACCAATACCTATCTGTCAAAGTCGGTGATTGCCTCGTCCGGCTGGGGGGATCCCTCGGATAACGCCGCCCTTCATTCCCAGGACACCCTGGAAGGAGGCCGGCAGATCAATAATCCGGAGATGGTGGCCCGGTTTACCGAGATGATCCGCACGGAGACGGCGAATCTTCAAAAGTGGGGCGTGGAATATGCCCTTGATCCCAACGGCGGGCCAAGAGTGTTGAAGGTCCCCGGGCACTCGTTGGCCCGGCATGTGTCGGGCAGACACATGTGGGGAAAAGATCTGGTCATGCCCCTGAAAAATAAGGCCGCCCAGAGCGGTGTGCGTTTCGGCGAAAACACCTTTGTATCGTCTCTGCTGCTAGCCGATGGTAGGGCCTGCGGCGCCACCGGCATCAGAGACGACGGCACCTTTTTGGTCGTTAAGGCCGAAGCGGTTGTCATCACCACGGGTGGCTACGGGCATATATACCAAAATACCAATAACGCCCCGGGCATTACCGGTGACGGCCTGGCACTGGCACTAAAGGCGGGTGTATCGCTTCAGGATATGGAATTTGTTCAGTTTTACCCCACCGCCTGCGGTAAACGCGGCAGCCGACTCCTGCTCTATGAGCAAATATTGACTCAAGACGGTGCGAAACTGAAGAACAGCGGGGGAGAGGATATCTTGGCGGTCAACGGCTATTGGGCCGCATCCATCACCCGAGATGAACTGGCTCAGGTCATCATGAAAGAAATCCTCGACGATCCCCGACACAAATCAACCGTTGATATGGATCTGAGCGGTCTTTCCGAAGAAGCGGCCCGTTCCGTATCCATGCTGCTGCCCACGTCTTGGTCCAAAGGAGAGCGGGTCTTTGCGGTGGCCCCGACCACCCATTTCTGCATGGGGGGCATTGTCACGGATGCCGACGGCAGAACATCCTGTCCTGGTCTCTTTGCTGCCGGAGAGGCCGTTGCCGGTGCCCACGGAGCAAACCGTCTGGGAGGTAATGCCCTGGCCGAAGTCTTTGCCATGGGAGGTGTTGTCGGTAAAACGGCTTCCGGCAGTATCGGATCGTGGGGCGGCATTTCCGTGATGGAAGAAGCCCAAAAGGAAAAGCAGCGGCTGCAAGACCTGACAGCCCAGACCGGCTCCCGTCCTGGGGACCGGATCAAAGAACTCAAGAAAACCATGTGGTACAACGCCGGTATTTTGAGGAACCAGAAGTCCCTGAAAACCGCTCTCGAAGCGGTTTGCGGCTGGAAAGATGTCCGGCCATCCGTGACCACACCGGCTGATTTGATCCGATTCTTGGAATTTGGCAATATGCGCCTGGTCAGTGAGATGGTCTGTCGAGCGGCCCTTGAACGAACCGAATCCAGGGGGGCCCATTTTCGCAGTGATTATCCGAAAGAGGATGACGAAACATGGCGCAAAAATATTCGCATCCGGCAGGGCGGTACGGATGTCATCATTGAGCATGTCCCGATTCCCCAAGGTGGGTAGGCGTGATTCATTTAGACATGGCCGTCCACTTTCGGAGGACCTCTTTTATTCTATTTTCATAATATCGGGTCAACTTTTCACTTGTATTCCCGTCCACGGAACCTGGAGCGCTTGTCTCCATGACGAGTGCCTTTAGTTTTACCACACCGTCGGGATTCACTTTGGCGGAAAACTCGATTCGATGGTTGAGCGTGGAAGCAAAGGTTTGCATGTTCCACTGGGTTCCTTTGATTTTTTCCTGCAACACACCATTGAGCATCATTCGGGGTTTACAGCCGATCATTCCATTTTGTTCGTTTATGTAAGCGACTTTGAAGCCCTCTATATGAATCACCTCCATGATGGCCTGCATGACCATTTTCCGGCTCTTGCCCGTCTCAAAGGTGATGCCGTCAAATGGCGTTTGGGGACGTTGGCTTGACGCACAAGCGAAAATGAATGCACAGGTGAGGAAAAATACAATTTTTTTCGTTTTCAAGGGGAACCTCCTGATTATTGTGAATACAAATTCCGTTCATACCATAGGCACATTTCATCTTTTGAAAAATATCCGTAAAATGAAACCATACACCCGGGTCCTACGGTTTTAAAGAGAAGCAAGATCCCCGGATATTCTCGACGAAGGTCTCGGATGCAGACATATGTTGATCTGGTGGCACAAGAATAGCATGCTTTATTCACAAATCAAGATGCCACTTTAATATCGGTCCAAGAGTAAATAGCATATCAAAGCAAAATGGCCCCATCTCTCCGTGGTGGTGTATGTTTTTTTGAAAGGCCCTTTAATGGGCGACCCCTTCCCGGAATTGCGTCAACATCCTGACGAATTGAACCCAAAATGCGGCTCAATCCTGCCTCCAGTATGGATGAATCTTGTTCAATGCAGGAAAATCACACTTTCGGCATTAAATTTGCGTAAAAACTTGATGGCGATTCTTCTCTAAGAATCCGGGCGTGGCCATATGGATCCACTTTAGGATGAAACGAGGCAAGGAGCGTGAACATGTTTAAATTCGAAATAAACCAGAAGACCCCCCCTCATGTGGGGCGCAGCTCCAAGACGCGCTACCACAGCGTGGAGTTTTCGGTGAACGGCCTGTATTTCCTCTATCAATTCAAGATCCATCATCCCACCGAATCATCCCTGGGGGTTCGAATCAGGGAAAATTCCGAGATCTTAGGATCGCTCAAGGTGGGTGACGTCATCAGAATGAAATATTATCCCGAGGACGCCTTGAGTCCCGGTGAACTGATGGATACGAAGATCAGCTATATCACAAAGGAAAAGCAGGGGCGTTTTCAGGGGCATTATCTCGTGGGTCTATCACTTCCGCATCGGGATGCCCAAGAGGCGCTTCATTAGCGTCAATCAGTCCCTGAAAAATGACCCGAGCGCAGGCTCAATCCCGTCAGATGCTTTCTACTCCACCGTCACCGTAACCGAATCGATTCCCCACCACGGCCCTGAAGCGATGCCGTCCGGATCATCTATGGCGAAATAGAAGGTGTAGGACCCTTTGGGTAGTGTTCTGTCCATCACCTCAAAGGATGTGAGTGGAAACAATCCCGTCTGAATGCACCGATTGATGCCCGGCGACCAACCGGTGGGGTAAACATAGCTGTACCAGTTACCCGGCGGCGCAAAGGGCGTGGTTGCGGCAATCCACCAGTCCGCATTTTGCCCGGCCCTTGCCCCGGGTTCGAGCGCTACGGTGACGGAAACCGGAGACCCGGATGAAACCGTAACAATGGTGTCCGACCCATTG
>JARRPY010000087.1:0-8581 GCA_037382425.1 Deltaproteobacteria bacterium | reverse complement strand
CTGCCCGGCGCTTTCTTGGGGTCTTTGATCTTCGGATTGGTCAACGGGTTTGGCATCCTGGTGGCCCCGCGCCTGGCCATTGCCTTTGGGTTTATACTGATGATCATTGTCCTGATTATCCGGCCCTGGGGCCTAATGGGAAAACCCGAATGACGATACCCTCTACAAGGAAGAACCCCTTGAGGATGATGCTTTTTTTGGCGGCGGTTCTTTTCATCTTCCTCATCCTACCGCTCTTCGTGCCGGTGGGTTGGCTCAGCCTGGTAAACGAGATGATCATTTTGGCGGTAGCCGCCTGCGGCCTAAATCTGATGCTGGGATATGCGGGCATGGTCTCCTTTGGACCAGCGGGTCTGTACGCGGTGGGGGCCTATACCACGGGGCTGATACTCTATTATACCCAGATTCCTTTTGGCCTGGCATTCATTGCGGGACCGGTGGCGGCCGGCATCGCATCTATCATCATCGGATGGTTTTGTGTACGGTTAACCCATGTGTATTTTGCGCTGCTTACGCTGGCCTTTGCCCAAATCATTCATACCATTGTGTTTGAGTGGTACTCATTTACCAAAGGGGACGACGGCATCGTGGGCATCCCCATACCCAAATTTTTAGAATCGATTCCGAGCTATTACTACTTCTCTTTGATTGTGGTTTGTATTAGCCTCGGGCTCATGTGGATGATTGTCAGCTCTCCTTTCGGGAAGACCCTCCAGGCCCTTCGGGAGAACCCTGAAAGAACGGAGTTTGTGGGCATTAATGTCCGGCTGTACCGGTTGAGCGCCTTTGTGTTATCCGGATATTTTTTGGGTGTAGCAGGGTCCTTATTCTGTGGATTCAACAAGAATGTGTTTCCCAACTATGCCCACTGGATGAAATCCACGGAGATGCTGGTGGTATGCCTGATCGGGGGGATCTACAATTTTCTCGGTCCGGTGGTGGGGTCGGTGGTTTACATTCTGCTGGACAAACTGATTACCAGCTTCACCCAGTACTGGCCTTTGGTGCTGGGGCTGGTGGTTCTGGCCCTGCTTTTATTTCTCAGGGGAGGGGTGGCCGGATTTATCGCGGAAAGACTATCCTTACGGCGGCAGAGGGAGGGTCAATCGGGATAACATGTTCCGTGTGGAGAAGGTCATAAAATCTTTCGGCGGCCTGATGGCGGTCAATGAGGTCTCCTTTGAATTGGAAAAAGGCGGCATCAGCTCTATCATTGGTCCCAACGGGGCCGGGAAGACGACGCTGTTTAACCTGTTGACCGGACACATCGAACCGGATGCGGGGGCCATCTATTTTAAAGACCGGGAGATCACCGGACTTTCACCTCACAGGATCTGTCGGCGCGGAATCGGGCGATCGTTTCAGAGGACCAATATATTTCCGCGTCTCACCGTTTTCGACAATGTGCAGGTGGCCTTGATGTCTTGGGGGAGAAAGAGCCGAAACATCTTCCTGCGCACGGGAAAGCTTTTGCGTGAAGAAACCGACGAAATCCTGGAGAACGTGGGACTTGGAGACAAAAGAGATCTGCTCGCGGGTCTTTTGGCACACGGTGATCAGCGTCTGTTGGAGATCGGTATTACCCTGGGCACCCATCCCGATCTCATCCTTTTAGACGAGCCCACAGCCGGCATGAGCCCGGAGGAATCCAATAAGACCGTAGACCTCATCCAGCAACTGGTCAGGGCAAAAGACCTTACCCTGCTTTTTATCGAACATGATATGAATATTGTCTTCGGCATATCTGAGAAGGTCCGGGTGATGCACCTGGGTACGATTATTGCTGAAGGCACCACAGAACAAATTAGGGCCAACGACCAGGTGCAGAGGATCTATCTGGCCGAGGAAAGCTAAATGCTATTGGAAATGGATCGGGTCAACACCTTTTACGGCATCAGCCACATCCTGTTTGATGTGTCCATGGGGGTTGACCACAAAGAGGTGGTTTGTGTCCTGGGAAGAAACGGGGTAGGCAAGACCACCCTCCTGAGAAGCATCATGGGCCTCACCTCTCCCCGCTCAGGGAAGATTCGATTCAACGGTAACGATATAAGTGGAAAGCGGCCCTTTGAGATCGCGCGGATGGGGATTGGGTTTGTTCCGGAAGACCGAATTATTTTTCCGGGGCTGAGTGTCAAAGAGAATCTGGAGATGGGCATAAAGAAAGGGCATAAGGGCACGTGGACGTTGGACACGGTGTGCCGGATGTTTCCCATTTTGGAAAAGCGTCAATCTCAGATGGGCGGGACGCTTTCGGGTGGGGAGCAGCAGATGCTGACCATCGCGAGGACGCTCATGGGGAACCCTCAGCTTCTGCTTTTAGATGAACCTTCAGAGGGACTTTCCCCATTAATCGTGAAAGAACTGGGCGGCTATGTCCGGGCCCTCAAGGAGGAAGAGATACCCATCCTTCTCTCCGAGCAGAACTCCGCCTTCACCCTCAGCTTCTCGGATCGGGCCTATATCCTCGAAAAGGGCGAGGTCCGGTGGAATGGGGCAGTGAAAATGCTCAGACAGCGCCCTGAAATCCTTAAAACGTACCTCGGGGTATAGCTGCTCCTAATGTGGCTCCACTACCGGCTTTTCGGCCGTGATGTCGGTCCTTCATCTCCGACAAAGAGGGAAGAGTGAACATCTAACCTCTTTCCGTCTGAGTGTTTCGGACATAAAAGGAACATATCACAGAGTGAATAACGCACTTTTTCTTCGAAGAGGAGAATGTCATTGTGAAATTGCTCCATGTCGATATGAAGAATAGATGCACCGTGGCGAGAGAATTACCGAGAGATTGGTTGGCAATCGGCGGAAGCGGGTTGATTGCAAAACTGATGAATGAAGGGGTCTCTCCCGCAGCAGATCCCTTAGGCCCTGATAATAAACTGATTATTGCATGCGGCCCGCTTGCAGGGACAAAGGCACCCCAATTGGGACGCATTTCCGTCGGGTCCAAGAGCCCCCTGACAATGGGAATCAAAGAGGCCAATGCGGGTGGGCCGGCAGGCCAGTATCTGGACCGATTGGGATATCGGGCCATCGTGGTGGAAAACAGTGCTGAAGGAGAAGATATTTTTTACCTCAGCATTTCCAAGAATGAAACGCGTCTCATCCCGGCCGACGACCTTCGGGGTCTAAAAAACTATGAGTTGGTTGAACACCTCCATTCAAAACACGGTAAGAAGGTGGCGATTATTTGCATCGGCCCCGCCGGAGAGAGAAGATATGGCGGGGCATCGGTATCCTTCACAGATATCTTTGGTGATCCGTCTCGAAACGCAGCAAGAGGCGGGTTGGGTGCGGTCATGGGATCCAAAGGGCTCAAAGCCATCGTGTTGAACCCCAAAGGAACACCGCTGCCATCAATGGCAAACCCAGAGCATTTCAAAAAAACCGTAAAATCGTGGTTGAACATTATCGCGCATGACGTCAGCTGCGGACTCTATTCGAAGTATGGTACCCCTTTTGCGGTTGCCAATTCTGCAAATCAGGGCACGCTGCCCACCCATAACTACCGCTCGGGCAGGCCCGAAGACTTCTATCAAATCAGCGGCGAGGCCATTCAAAAAATCCTTTTCGAAAGGGGAGGCAAGATGCACGGTTGCATGCCGGGTTGCGCCGTCAAGTGCTCCATCATCTACCCAGACACAAACGGTAACCGGCTCGCCTCAGCCTATGAATATGAAACCATTGCCCTGCTGGGAACCAACCTGGGGATAATGGATTTGGATGCCATAGGGAAATTGAAATTCATGTGCGACGACTTTGGTATTGATGCCATTGAAACCGGCGCTTCTCTCTCTGTGGCCGCCGATGCGGGAAAGATGGAAATGGGCAATTTGGCCTCGGCAGAGGCGCTCCTCATGGAAATCGAAAAGGGCTCCGCCCTGGGCGATGTACTGGGAAACGGCGTCGTCAGTACGGCAAAAGCCTTGAATGTCACCCGTATCCCCGCATACAAAGGGCAAGCATTCCCCGGCCACGATCCGAGATCAGTAAAAGGAACCGGCGTAACTTATCTGACGAGCCCCATGGGAGCTGATCACACGGCTGGTCTTACCTATAGAATCCCCCGGCAAAAAGAAAAGCAGGGCCCAAATTCCCTTCGGGCCCAAGTCCAGGCGGCCACCTGTGACACCCTCGGATATTGTCTGAACTCCGTTCCGGGAGGACAGGCGTCCATCTATGAGTTTTTCGCCGACTTGATGAACGCACGGTACGGGACTGAATTAACGCCGGACGATATTGTGGAAATCGGCAAGGAGACCCTTAAAGATCAACTGAAGTTCAATGAAGGTGCGGAATTCAGCACAAAAGAAGACCGCTCTGTGACCTTTATTCGATCTGAGTCTTTGGCGCCTATCCAACAGGTATTCGATATTCCAGAGACAGAGTTGCGTCATTTCTGGGATGGATTGGATGCATTCAGGGTCTCCAAAAAAGAATGGGAAGTGCGTATCCCCCCGATGCCCGAAACGCTGTTCGGGTTGGGTGTCGCCAAGAAAATGGGGACCGTCGCCAGAAAGCTGAACATAAGAAAAGCATTGATCGTCTCAGACCCAGGCATGCAATCCATGGGGCGTATCGATGACATAGGGTCCATCCTCCGAGATGCCGGCATCGGCTATGACACCTTCCTCGATGTGGAGCCCGATCCTCCCGTGGAACTCATCGAGAGAGCCGGAGAGGCCTATAAGACCACCGGTTGTGACGGCATTATCGGCTTAGGCGGCGGGAGCAGCCTGGATGCCGCCAAGGCCATCGCTCTTAGGGTAACGCACCCTGGTGAATTGCCGGAATATGAAAGCATTGTCGGCGGAACAGCCAAAATAAAACCGATACTCCCTCCCCTCATCTGTATCCCCACCACATCGGGTACCGGCAGTGAGGTGAACCCCTACGCGGTGATTACCAATAAAAAGCGGAACGTCAAGTTCATGCTCATGAGCAATCACCTCATCCCCAAGGTGGCGGTTATCGATCCGACGTATTGTGTAAGCATGCCCCGTCGATTGACGAGAGAATCCGGTGTAGATGCCCTGGCTCACTGTATTGAAGGATATGTCGCCCTGGCCGCACCCTATCACCCGTATTTCGAGTCCATGGCCATTTACGGGACCAAACTCATCGGTCGAAGTCTGGTGAACGCATACAGAAATGGGCAGGATCGCGACGCCCGCACCGATATGTGTATGGCCGCGGCCTACGGGGGGATTGCTTTCAGTAAAGGGCTGGGTGTCGGTCACGCCATAACCCATGTGCTCGGTGCCCATTACCATATCCCTCATGGAAAAGCCGCCACCATCGGTCTCATGTGTTTTGTCAGGGCAAATAAAGGCTCCTGTGAGAGCCAGTTCTTGGATCTGGCGTTTATGTTGAACCGCTCGGATGATTTGGAAAAGGCCCTTCTGAATTTGTACAACGACCTCGATATTACCGCAACGCTCAAAGACAACGGCATTCCGGAGGAAGACCTTAAAAAGATCGCGTTTTACGCCTACAGGGATGCGGTGAATATGGCGACGAATCCCACTCCCCTGAGTGAACATAACATCCGTTCCCTCCTTGAACGCGTCTACGATCATTAAAGAAATCACTTGAGCAGCGGCCGACGGACTGATATCTTCATTGGGATGGGTCAATGGATCTGTGCGAAAACGAACCCAACCGCAATTTAAAATGAAAGAAATGCACTCATGGAAATCGTCACGGATTATCTTGTCATCGGAAGCGGCATAGCCGGACTCAGTTTTGCCATACAGGCAGCCAAGTCGGGGAAGGTGACCGTCGTCACCAAAAAGGAAAAAATAGAAGGCTCGACGAACTATGCCCAGGGGGGAATTGCATCGGTTTTTGATCCCGACGACAGCTTCGATCTCCACATCAAGGATACACTGGAATCGGGAGATGGTCTGAGCCACGAGGATATTGTTACCCAAGTCGTCAGGGAAGGACCACAGCGGATTAGGGAACTCATGGACATGGGGGTTCATTTTTCTCACAGTCCCAAGGATGACAAAGTCCTCGATCTAGGCCGGGAAGGGGGGCACTCCAAACGTCGCATCGTTCACACGAAAGATCTCACCGGGCATGAAGTCGAACGGATCCTTCTGGCCCGGGCCGAGGAGAACGAGAACATCGAGATTTTTGAGAACCACATGGCCATCGATCTCATCACCAAATCCAAGCTGATCAGGCGAGGGATCGTCAGCACCGAAACCACCGAAACCTGTTGGGGGGCCTATGTACTGAACGTGGATAATGGCGAGATCGACACCTTCCTGGCCAGGATCACCGTCGTTTCCACAGGAGGGGCCGGAAAAGTATACCTGTTCACGAGCAATCCCGATATTGCCACGGGCGACGGGGTGGCCATCGGTTACCGCTCCGGGGTCAAGGTCGCCAACATGGAGTTCGTCCAGTTTCACCCCACCTGTCTCTACCACCCAATGGCAAAGAATTTCCTCATTTCCGAGGCCGTGCGGGGAGAGGGCGGAATTCTCGTGGATCGGAAGGGAAACCGGTTCATGGAACAGTACCATCCACTCAAGGACCTCGCCTTCAGGGATGTGGTGGCCAGGTCCATCGATATGGAACTCAAAAAGAGTGGAGACGATTGCGTCTACCTCGATATCAGCCACCGTGACGCCGGGTTCATCAAGGACCGATTTCCTCATATCTACGAAACCTGTCTCAAGTTCCAGATCGATATCACGCAAACGCCCATCCCGGTGGTGCCGGCCGCCCACTATATGTGCGGGGGACTCTTGACAGACGAAAACGGTCGCACCAATCTGGGCAATTTATATGCCATCGGGGAGGTGGCCTGCACAGGGCTTCACGGGGCCAACCGACTGGCCAGCAATTCCCTGCTGGAGGCCCTCGTGTTTGCCAGACGAGCGGTCGTGAAGTCCGCAGAGGAGTTGGATGCCAGACGAGAAAAGCCCTTTCCCAGGGCGCCCCAGTGGGATCCGGGTACGGCCACGGACAGCGAGGAATTGGTGGTGGTCTCCCACACTTGGGACGAAATCAGACGGTTTATGTGGAACTATGTGGGAATTGTGAGGACCAACAAACGATTGGCACGGGCCAAAACGAGGATTGAAAACATTCAGGATGAGATTAAAGAATATTACTGGAATTTCCTAATTACCCAGGATCTGCTCGAATTGAGGAACATTGCCCTCATTGCCGAGTTGATTATCAGTTGCGCATCTTTGAGAAAAGAGAGCCGGGGTCTCCACTACAATCTGGATTACCCGGCTCAGGACAACAAACACTGGAAGCAGGATACGGTGATCTGGATTTAGTGTCCGAAATGTCGCTCGCGCATGAAGCCTAAGGACTGCAGCACGGTCTTAATGATAACCACGGTCAGACCCGCGCCCACGATCCCCAGCGCCACGTACAACAGTCCGAAGAATATAATATACTCGATGTTCCATTGCCACTCGAAAGATAAAGGTGTCATCTCAATCACTCCCTGAACTGCCAGGTCTCTGACCGCCAGCTCATCCGTTATTCTGTCACAGGATTCAACTCACGTTCCTTTGGAAATACCGGGAGATACCGGTATGCCAGGGAGAAGAGCAGAAATCCATAGCCCACCACGGCCAATCCGATGCCCCATTCCTGCCATGTGGGGAGGTAACTCCAGAACCGGTCAAAGGGCATCACCGGTATGGCCAATGTCACAATGATGAAAAGGAAGCGGTTCAAAACGATGCCAATGCAGTTGAGCAGGCACGCAAAAATCAGCCAGCCTTGGCTCTTTCTACCGGCGGGGGTCATGAGAATGACGGCCGGCAGAATACCGCAGAAGATCATCTCCACCACAATCATCCATACCCCGTAAGGACCTTGCTTGAAAAAGTCCATAAACGTAAGTCCCGCCTGGGGCACCACGCCGGACATCCATGACAGATAGTCAATAATCTTAAGTACCAGATAGACGGAAAGGAGCCACCCGGCGATCTTGGCCAGTAACTGGATGGCATTGTCCGGGACCAGTTTCTTTCGGGTCAGAAATTCCGTCAATTTCGTACAGAGGATGGTGAAGCAGGGGCCTGCTGCGATGGCGGACAGCACGAAGAGAAAAAATGTCCAGGGCCAGATGTAAAAGCCCTCCCTCGCAGCAAAGGGACGGGCATACATGACACCGAACATCCCGCCCAGGGAACCCTGGTGGAAAAAGGAAAGAAACGTACCGGTCGCGGCAAACATGGCCATGATCTCGTGTAGATTACGACCGAACATGCGCAATTCTTTTATCTCTTCCAACTTCCTGTTTTCGAGAATGATAGGGATGAATTCAATGAGGAGCACCACCAGGTAACAGGTAATACAGAAGGACACCTCAACCAGCATGGAATGGATGTTGGCATGCCAGAAAATGAACCAGCCTCGGACGGGCTGACCGATGTCGATACCGAGCATGGCGATGGCGCCTGAATAGCAGATAAACCCGATGATGACCGCCGTATTGATGATATTTTTCAGTTCCTTTTTCCCGATAACATAGGTCAGAAATCCGGTGAAAAAGGCGCCGGCACCCAGCGCAATCACGGCCAAGTCAAAGACGATCCAC
>JARRPY010000086.1:0-11827 GCA_037382425.1 Deltaproteobacteria bacterium | reverse complement strand
CTGCCCGCCTGGTGGACCAGGCGGAGATGGATTCCATACTGGTGGGCGACTCTTTGGCCATGGTGGTACTTGGCTATGAGGGAACGGTCCCGGTCACCATGGATGAAATGTTGCATCACTGCAAAGCCGTGGTCCGGGCGGCGACCCACAGCTTTGTCATAGGGGACATGCCCTTTATGTCGTATCAAGTGAGTCCGGAAAATGCGGTCTTTAATGCGGGCCGCTTCATCAAAGAGGCGGGGTGTGAGGCGGTAAAGCTGGAGGGGGGTACGGAAATGGCTCCTGTGGTGAAGGCCATCGTCACCGCCGGCATTCCCGTCTGCGCCCACATCGGCCTGACCCCCCAAACCGCCACCAAACTGAGTGGATTTAAGGTCCAGGGGAAAGACGCCGAGGGCGCCAAGGCACTCGTGGATTCCGCAAAGGCGCTCGAAAAGGCGGGCGCCTTTATGATTGTACTCGAGTGCATCCCGGACTTGGTGGCTCAGAAGATTACTGAAGCGCTGGACATCCCGACCATAGGCATCGGGGCCGGTAAAGACTGTGATGGACAGGTTCTGGTCTACCACGACGTGGTGGGACTCTTTGAAAGATTTACACCCAAAATGGTCAAACAGTATGTCAACCTGGCCCCAAAGGTAAAAGAGGCCCTCATTCAATACCGCGAAGAGGTGGAAAGCGGTGATTTTCCGGGCCCGGAACACAGTTTCAGCATGAAGGCCGAGGAAGCGGATAAAATATAGCGTACCCCATACCCTCCTGATCTTCTTAAGTGGAGAGAAGACATGCATTTTTTGGTAATCGGTCCGGGTGCCATGGGCACCCTGTTTTCCGTACGGCTCAACCGCGCGGGGCACCACGTCACCTTGCTGGACTACAAGGACGATCGGGCCGAATGGATTCGTAAAAATGGCATTCGAATCGATGGTCTCACCCAAGCGGCCGGCGTTCGGATACCCGTGGTCACGACGGCCGTATCCGGCCCCATCGATGCGGTGCTTGTCTGCGTCAAATCGACCCAAACCGAAACCGTGGCCAGGGAACTCGTCGGATGGCTACCGCCGGATTCGAGTATCCTCACCCTTCAGAACGGACTGGGGAACCTGGAGACCCTCAGCGGCATCCTGGGGAACGGCAGGGTATTCGGTGGGGTGACGTCTGAAGGGGCGACTCTCATCGGGCCGGGGCATGCCAAGCATGCGGGAAGGGGGGAAACGCTCATCGGGCCGTCGGGAAACGATCCTGCGGGAGAACACCCCGTCAACAAAATCGTTTCGGCATTTCAGGAGGCCGGATTCGACACCCGGGCCACCGATGAAGTGGAGGGCCTGATCTGGGGCAAACTGATCGTCAATGTGGGCATCAACGCGTTGACTGCCGTCACGGGACTCAAAAACGGACGCATTCCCCAAATTAAAGGGACCAAAGACCTCATGGAAGGGGCGGTGGCCGAAGCGGTCGCCGTTGCCCGGGCCAAAGGAGTCAAACTCCCCTATTCGGACCCCCTCAAAAGGGTCATTGACGTGTGCCGGGCCACCGCCGAGAATGTGGCCTCCATGTTGCAGGATGTCCTGGCCAAAAAGCCGACCGAGGTCGGATTCATAAACGGTGCCATCGTGAGGGAGGGGAAGACGTTGGGCATCCCCACACCGGTCAATTGGGCCTTAACCCGGCTGGTGGAGGCGCTTCAGGAGACCTATGATGAGCGGTTAAGTCGCTGAAAAAATGACTTCTGCCTTCTGGATTCGATTTTCCCCTTAAATGAAGACCAATTGTCCTGAATTTATTGAAATAGTTCGGGACGAGAGGGTGCGAAACTTGACGAATCAATTACGGCGTGACCAGAAGCCGTTGCCCCGGCTGGATCGGTTTTTTCGGGTTGAGCTTGTTGATTTGGACGAGCCGATCCACCGTCAGGCCGTATTTCTTGGCAATACTGTAGAGGCTGTCCCCGGAGCGCACCGTATGGTATTCGCTTTTTGCTGAAGTGGCGGTGGGTGTGTGAGGGCGCTTTTTCACACTCGAGGCCCGACGACTCGCCATGGTCCGGATATTGTTGACTTCTTTCTCCAGGCTGCCCACCCGTTCTTTAAGCATGTCGAGCTCACTCAACCGGGTTTCAATTCGATCCAGCCCGCTTTTCAGGATCGCCAGGTCCTTTTTGGATACTTCAGACCTGCCTGAGAAGAAAAAAGCCATCAGCCCGATGAGGATAACCGCCCCCACGCATCCGGCCATGACCAGCCTGGGACTGATGCCGTCTTCCGACGAATGGCGTGTGGGTGACATGGATTCACCCTCCGGCGGATATCCCAATTCTTCGGGGATTTCTTCAAAAAAATCCGTTTCCTTGCGCCCCATTTTATCTGTTTCGGTCATACATTTCTCCTGAAATGGGAACTATCTCTCGTAAACATCTTCGCCGGCGTGTGCCGTTTACCCGAACATAGGGAATTTGCGCGCGTCCATCTAAAACAAGAGATACTTCTTCCTAACGTCTTCATTCTCCCGTAAATCGTGAATGGTCCCATGATAGCGGATGACACCGTTATCGATCAAATATCCCCGATCGCTGATCCGCAAAGCCACCTTCTGGTTCTGTTCGGCCAACAGAACGGTGAGGCCCTTTTCCTTGAGTTTAAGGATCCGCTCCTCCAGCGTCTGCACCACCAGGGGAGCCAAGCCTTCGGTGGGCTCGTCTAAGAGAAGAAATTCGGGATTGGTCATCAAGGCTCTGCCGATGGTCAGCATCTGCTGCTCACCACCGCTTAAAAACCCGGCCTTCCGCATGTGAATATGCTTCAGGGCAGGGAAAAACTCGTATACACCCGCCATGGTCCATGCGTCAACGCCACTTTCTCCCCGCGCTGAAACGTCAAGATTATCGCCCACGCTCAAATCTGCAAACACCCGCCGATCATCCGGCACATACCCCATACCCATGCGTGCCAGTTGATAGGGTTTTTTTCCTGAGATGTTCTTCCCTTTAAAAAGAATCGAGCCTTGCCGCGGCGGCGCCAGGCCGATAATGCTCTTCATGGTCGTGCTTTTACCGGCGCCATTTCTTCCCAAAAGCGTGATGATTTCACCTGCCGAGACCGTAAGACTCACGTCGAATAGGATGTGGCTCAGTCCGTAGCAGGTGTCAATCCCTCTGACCTCAAGCATCGCCGGCCCCACTTCCCAGATAGGCTTCCTGCACCTGAAGGTTATTTTTCACCTCATCGGGTTCTGCTTCGATAATGGAGCGCCCCTGCTGCATCACCATGATCCGGTGGGCCACATTGAAGACCAGTTCCATGTCGTGTTCACAGAACAGGATCGTCAGGCCCATATCCCCGGTGAGGTGGTGGACAAGATCGATGGTGACGGATGTCTCCTCAGGAGACATCCCGGCCGTGGGTTCATCCAAGATCAGCAACTCGGGTTCATTCCCCAATGCCACGGCGATCTCCAGGACCTTCTGTTCCCCATGGGAAAGGGCGCCGCACACCCTGTCGGCCTTGTCGGCCAGACCGACATGTTCCAGGATCTCCCGTGTCGAGTGGATGCCGTGGTGTCGCGCCGGGGAAAACAGCCGATACGCTTTTTTCTGTCGGGACAGGACCGCCACCTGAACATTTTCAAAGACCGTCATGCGATGAAATATATTGACCACCTGGAAGGAAAGACTCATTCCCTTCCGGCACATGTGATGGGGGGCCTGGCCCGCAACATCTTCGCCCTTGAATAAAATCCGCCCCTTGTCCGGTTTGAGATGGCCGGTGATCAGCCGAAACAGTGTGGTCTTTCCGGCGCCGTTCGGGCCGATAACCGCAACGATCTCTCCGTCTCTTACGGTCAGATCGGCCTCATTCACCGCCATAAACCCGTCAAACGTCTTGGTGACGGACTCCACACTCAGCATCGGTTATTCCTCTAAGGGGACGGTCTGCTTTCGTCCCTTGAATTTTTCCAGGATGAACCCCATCACGCCTTCGGGCAGGAAAAATATCAGGAGGATGAGAATAATCCCGACAATCAGCGTCCAGTATTCCGTATAGGTCCCCACAAAAGTTCTGAGGGACACCATAATGGCCGCTCCCAGAATCGGGCCGGCAAACGTGAACCAGCCCCCCAGAAGGCACATGATGAATATCTCCAAGGACAATACCCAGAAGAGGAGATCCGGAAAAACGGATCCCTCTACGATCACAAAGAAAACCCCGGCGATACCGGCGAAAAAGGTCGCGATGACAATGCCCATAAGCTTATGGCGTCTGACATTGATGCCCACCGACTGACACCGTTCCGGGTTATCCCGAACGGCATGAAGGATCATGCCGAACGGGGATTTAAAGATCAGGTACAAAAAGAAGATGCAAATGATCAGACCGATCAAAATGAAATAATAGGAACTGTTCACGGACGATATTGCATCGGGAATGGGAACCCCGTGGATGCCGTCATCTCCGCCGGTCAGACTGTACCACCTGAATGCAATGGCCCATAGAAGGGACCCCAATGCAATCTGAAGCATCCCGAAATAGAGGTTGGAAAGTCGCACGCACAACCAACCGATGATCAGCCCGGCCAAGGCGGCCATGAGGGGGGCGGCGACAAAGGCCATCCATACCGGTAGGGTCGTCTTGGTTAACATCAAGGCAAACGTATAGGCCCCCACCCCATAAAACGCGGCATGATGAAATTGGAACAGGCCCCCGTGACCGGCCACGAGATTGAGGCTCATGGCCAACAGCGCGGTGACGAAAATCAGCGCGAGGATGTAAATATAGAAGCGAGGGATAAAGGACGGCAAAATGAAGAGGAGGGCGACGAGGGCCACAATGGGCAACAGCCTTTTGATGTTGAATCGATTTCTTGGCAAGATAACCCCTTTGTTCACCAGACCGATTTCAGGAGGCCGGTGGGCCGCCAGATCAAAATGATCACCACCGCCAAGTAGGGGAATACGATGGCGAACTGCGGCCAGAAGAGCACCCCCAGAGATTGAGTAATGCCGAATATGAGGGAACCCACCATGGCTCCCCACATGTTCCCAAGCCCCCCGATGGTCACGATGAGGAAGGCCTCCATGATGATGTCGTGATCCATTCCCAGGGTCACGCTGACGGTCGGCGACACCAGGGCCCCGCCCAGCCCCGCCAGGAAACATCCCAGCACAAAGGCAAAGGCAAACACCCAGCTCACATTGATGCCGATGGCCCCTACCATGTCCCGATCCACCGCAGCGGCCCGGGCGATCTTTCCGATCTTGGTCTTATTGGAGAACAGCCAGAGCCCCACGGCCACCAATGGACCGATTGCCAGAAGAAAGAGATTGTACCGGGGAAAAGGAGAATCAAAAATCGTCACCGATCCGCGGAGGACCTCCGGCGCCATGATGGACCGGTAATCGGCCCCCCAAAACATCTTGACCAGATCTCCCAAGATGAGCATGAGGGCGAATGTAAACAACAAGAGCATGAGGTGCTCTCTCTGATACAGGTGGCAAAATAAGGACCGCTCGGCAATAAAGCTGACGCCGGCCACCACAAAAGGGGCCAGAACGAGGGCAAGCCAGAATCCGGTGGCGCCACCGCCGAAGAGCTTTGAAATGCTGAAGGCGGAAAATGCGCCGATCATATAGAGCGACCCGTGGGCCACGTTGGGGACGCGCAGCACCCCCAAAACAAAACTCAGCCCCGAGGTAACCACAAAGAGAATCATGGCCCGGCTCAGGCCCACCAATATATGGCTGGCCAGGGCAGACAGGGTGATGGTTTGACCGAATTCCATAAGATAATCGGGTTAAGAAATTTGAGCGTGAGGGAGGAGAACGCCACAGGTCCCCACTCCCTCAGTCAAGGCCAATTTACTTCTTTTGACGGGCCTTTTGGATCTCTTCACAACTGGGCATGACTTGATCGCCCTTCAGGGTGACGATATCCGTTGAGATCACGAGATTTTTTCCCACCACCCGTTTGGTGACGCCCAGGTACATGGGGAGCACGACCTGATGGTCGCAAGCCCGCATCTCAATCTCGCCCACCGGGCTCTGAATCTTCATCCCTTCAAGGGCATCGATGAATTTCTCTTTATCAACGGAACCCGCCTTCTTAAATGCTTCGGCAATGAAGTAGGCCGTGATATAGCCGTGGAATGCCGGAAATCCCGGTGGGTGGCCGTATTCGGCCTCAAAAGCCTTGACAAATTCCTTGTTGGCCTTTGTATCCGGATAATAGAAATGATAATCCATGGTTCCCATGACGCCTTCAGGGGCTTCTGCGCCCAGGGGTTTGAGCACCGCATGGTCCGTGGCCGTGTGAATCCAGATGGGCACCTTCTTGGCCATGCCCGTGGCCTTAATGGCCTTCATGACGTTGGTCATGCTGCGCCCGCCTGTGCAGAAAATCACGGCATCCGGTTTGGCCGAAAGGATGGAAGTGATATAGGGGACGAGATCAGGTTCTCCGGGTTTCCACCACGACTCGCCGATCAACTCCACATCGGGTTTGGCCTTCTTGAGATTCCGCCACGCGGCATCCGCGATGGCGTGCCCATATTCGTAGTCATCCCCTGCGATCCAGTACTTCACATAGGGTTTGCTGGATAGGGCCACGCCACCGGCCTTTCCGGCCATAGCCGTGTTCTCGCCGCAGGAGAAGACATACCGGTGTCCCTTCTCTCCGGTAATCCGTTCGCTTTTGGAAATCCAGGTGATGAAGGGGACCTTCTCCTTCTTGGCAATGGCCTCGGATACCGCCATAGCCGCGCCACTGTTAATGGTCCCCACGATGACATCCACATCTTCGCGCATGACCAGTTCCTTGGCCATGCTCAGGGCCAGGTCCACCTTGAATTTGGTATCCCGTTTGGTCCAGGTAATTTTTTTGCCCAGGACGCCCTTCTTGTTGATATCCTTCAGGGCCAGCTTGAAACCGTTCAGGGCATCCTCCCCGTAGACCGCCGGCGGGCCGCTGTAACAGTCGATAATGCCCACCTTGATATCCCGGGCCATGGCGTTCACCGGAAACAGAACAAAGGATACGCTTAGAATAAAGATGCATAAGGCCAACCCCACCATCAGATGCGTCTTTCTGGTTTGACTTTTCTTTGAAAACATCTTTCTCCCTCCTTTTTTTAGAAGTTATCAACGTATCTTAATATCGAACCCCCACGGTCATCGATCGTATCACACGCGGGCTGCGCCAGGCCGTTGACGGGACTCATTTGTGTTTCCCGGACATCTTACTTACCCGAAGGCACCAGGTCAACGGTAATGTGCGGCAATTCCCTCGCGAATGACTCAGCCGGTGTTTACACCACCGGGAGGATCACGCCGCCCGATGGGATCACATGCACATCGGGCTCTGTGCAGAATCCGCCGGCTAGATCGAAGGCCTCCGCCAGGTCCCGGGCATACACAAATCCCATTTTTTCGGCCGTCTCTTTCGGGATATCTTCTGACACCAAAACCATATGGAACCGGTCCATGACGGCCAGGGTCATGGCCAGGGCCATATTATAATCGATGGCGCCGCCCGCCATGATGAGCCGTCCCTCATTAAAGTAATGGAGAACCCCCTTCATGAGGGCGTTCCCGTAATGGGCATGGAACCGCTCAAAGCTTTCGATGAAGGCGTCCGGTAATGTTCCGTCGCACTCGGCGTGGAGGATGATACACCCGCCCTCCTTGGTCACCATCGACGCCGGGGCCAGCGCTTTGACGATCTGAGGGCCCTCTTTATAGGGAAAGGACGTGGTCAGGGTCAGGTCGGATTTTTCATGGAACCGCTGGGAAAGGATCGATTTACTCATCTCGATACCGGCGAGATGGGCCTCAACCGGGTCGCCTGCCACCACGTCAAAGAGGTGGTCGCGGCGGTCCAGGACGCTGTTCACGATGAAGTCGAGCCCGGCCGACCTGGCGACGGCACACACGGATTCGTAGAACGGGTTCCCTTGGATCTTCCCCAAGCCCGTGCCGGCGTGAAACGTATAAGTGAAATGATGGTCCAGTATGGCATCGAAATCACTCACCCCCGGAAACAGGATCTTTCCGCCGCCGCCAAACCCGTTCATGGGGTGGGGAAAAATCGACCCGATGCCGATTTTCACATCCGCATCATGAACCTCCGGGGGTATCCTGACCACGCGACCCGAGGGCAACTGCCCCGCGGGAATGAGGTCGGCGGCGTGACAGTCGTGGTTCATGAATTCATAGTGGGCGACGAGGTCCCGGCCGAAGGCCTTTTCAAGCTCCGCATCCGTCAGCCCGCGATGGGATCCCAGGGCCATGACAACGGTGATATGCTTCCGCTTCACGCCGGCCGACGCCAAAGCCGTCAATACCGATCGCAGCACCCGACCCTTCGGGGAGGCCCGGGTGAGGTCTTCCACCAGGACGGCCACTTTGCCGGATGCACTCGCCAATGTGCTCAAGGGCGGCGATGTCACCGGGGTGTTCAGGGCATGCTCGGTCAATGTCTCCACATCGCCGGCCGGAGAGGGATCTTCGACTCCTGCAAATGTGAGTTTGCGCCACGTCCCAGGCGGCTGAAAATAAAGCGGTGCCCCCTTATGGATAATATACGGCAGGTCCTTTTTTTCTGTCACAAACCCACCTCTTCGTTGATCAACACCACCTTAATCCGCCCTTTCGGGAACGATTTCTGGGTAATGGTCCAGTTGTTGCAGATGCGATCCGGACTCTTGCATTCCTCACACCAGGCGGTTTTGACACAAGGGGTTTTCTTGTCCAGCCGCGAACGTAATCCCCGCCACCCGGTTGCCGATCATGTCCAGATTGACCAGTTCACCGGTTTCGGTCACTGCATTGGTCCCGGTAATAAACAGATCCACTAAGAGCGATTTTCGCCGGAGCGCCAGGGACTCCTCGGGTGTGAGAGACTTGTTAAATGTGTCCAGCACCTCCAAATCCGGGTTCTGTTTGAGGATATCATAGAGACCTGTGGCCATGAACGTCATGGATCCCCCCCAGGAGACGCTTTTTGCACCGGTTTTGGGTAGGATTTTCTCCCGGACAAGCCGGCTGGCGTCCTGTGCGGTCTCCGATACATACACCTCAAAATTATTTCCTTCCAAGGCTTCTTTCAGATCAGCCAACCGACGCTCCCAGTAATGCGCAATGGGCGTTTCCATAGTTTCATCTCCTCCTTTCTGATTCGGGTGTTCCCAATCTAGGCGCAGAGGGCGCCCTATCCCTTCAGGGCCGCGTACCGTGCGGCCAGTCCCAATGCCTTGATGCATCGCTCCGGTGTCGAGAACACCGGGAACCCCAATTCCTCCACCTTTTCCGTCAAGTCGTCAATAGACGCCGGATTGGGCCCGTATATCCACGTTACCACCGGTTTGCCCATAGAGACCTTAAGGGTCTCATAGGCATCGAGATAGGCATTGGTGTTGTTTCCATGGGCATCGGCCCATAACACGTTGAAAAGCCCATCCACTTGCCTGTCACCGAGGACCTCTTTTAAGATCTTCGTGTATACCAGGCCGAAATCCTTCACCACGGGAATCATCGGGCCGAGATCCACGGGCATACTTCCCAGGCCCTGAAAAATGTCATCGAACAGGGCTTCGGTCTCAGGAGATAATCGGGCCATCACCAGGCCGTATTTGCCCCCTTCATCCGCAGCCACCACGCCTACGCCTCCGGTATAGCTGACCATGCCGAACCGGTTTCCCTTGGGGAGCGGTTGGGCCGCGAACACCTTGGGAAGCTCGAACAACTCGCCGAACTCCTGAATCCGCAACACACCGGCCTGGGCGCATGCCGCATGAAAAACGGCGTCGTCCACCGCCATGGACCCGGTGTGGGACTGAGAGGCCCGCGCTCCCTCGGCCGTGGTCCCCAATTTCAGCGCCAGTATCGGCTTCTTGGCGGACACCCGCTTGCACGTGTCGATAAACCGGCGCCCGTCTCTGATGGTCTCGAGATACATGCTGATCACCCCGGTGCTTTCATCGTTTTCCAGGTACGCGAGGAGATCGGACTCGTCCAAATCACACTTGTTACCGAAATCGCAGATCTTGCTGATGCCGAAACGCATGTGAGGATAGGGGAACGCCTGCGGATTAATCATGCCGGACTGTGCACAAATGGTCACCGGGCCGTTCCTGAATCGGTAATAGCCGGCATCATATGGACAGGGATTCAACCCGTTTTTCGCATTGGCGATGCCGGCGGTATTGGGTCCGATAATCCGGATGCCCTTCTTTTTTCCGATATCCACAATTTCATCTTGGAGTGCCGTACCATGCGCGTCCCGTTCCGAAAACCCATCGGCCACCACAACCACCGCCCGAATACCCTTTCGGGCGCATTCTTCCATCACAGCAGCCACATTCTTGGCATTGATCATGATGAGCGCCAGATCAACGGGCTCGGGAACGTCCGTCACCGACGCATACGATTTGATGCCCAGGACCTCCGGCGCACTGGGATTGATCGGAAAAATTTTCCCTTGGTAGCCGGCCTCCCGTAAGGACTTCACCACGACATACCCGCCGAATCCGCCTTCCTTTAGAGAACCGATGATGGCCACACTCTTGGGTTCAAAAAACAACGAAAAGGGATCTTTCTCTTCCAAATGCTTATCCGTCATCGCAATGGTGTCCTTTCATGCCGGGCACGGCATTCTTAAGTTCGCCCTGGAAATTCCTTGTGTCAAATGGAGAATACAGGAAGGCCAGAAGGTACTTCAATGGATAGGCGAATCCGAGATTCACTATTTAAACAGCGTATCATCACCGGTGACCTTTCGGATTAGGGCCCGATAATCTTCGGCGCCGGGGGCACCGGGAGAAAATTCGTATATGGTTTTTCCATAAGCGGGCGCCTCCGAAACTCTCGCGTTGGTGCGGATGGGCGCGCACAATCTGTCACCATACAGCTCTTCCAGCTTCGTCAGTATGGTGGAACTCCGTTTGAGTCGTCGATCGAAAAACGTGGGCAGCACATAGGTGACCTTGAGCCCTTTGCGGTGTTTTTGTATGGCCGCAACGCTTTTTAAGAACTCGGCCAGGCCTTGGAGTGTCATCACCTCGAGTGAAACGGGAATAAGGACCTCGTCCGCAGAGAAGAGAACATTCACCGTCAAAACATCCCATCCCGGCGAACTATCAAAGATGATGTACTCAAAACGGCTTTCTAAGGGAGACAAGGCTTCTTTTAGGGTCAATTCGCCACCAAAATCTTTTCTGCTGATCAACCGTTTTACCCCTGCTAATGACCTTCCGCCGGCCAGGAGAAACAACCCTTTCCTCGCTTCCAAAAACGCTTCATCGGGCGCCAACTCTCCGGTCACCAGTTCTGTCAGGCCCCCTTTGGGTTGCACCCCCAACATATAGCTCGTCTGGCCCTGTGTGTCCGTATCCACCAGCAAAACCTTCTTTTTCACCATGGCGAGACCGACTGCAAGGTTCACGGCGGTTGTTGTTTTTCCCACCCCTCCCTTGCTGAGAGATATGGCGATTTTTCTGACACCGCTCGCTTCAGTTTCAGGTGCAAAGGTCTTGGGCGGCTCTTTTGGACCCTCGGATGGCGGTGTCGGGAAAACGGAGTGAGGTGTTGTGATGTTAGGGCCTTCCCCCGAGATCGTTTCCCCCAGCTTCAAAGAAAATTTATTGCCGCACGCCTTACACTGAGCGACTTTTGCGTTGGGCGGGATTTTCTTCTCATCGATATTATGCTTCTTCTTACAATGGGGACACTCAATGATCATGGCGGAGATTCCTCCCTCATTGATGATGGTTGAAGATCATCATTCTCAAAGAGCCCGTCACCGTTTCTTTCTTTGTGATAGCAACTTCTGAATTAAGG
>JARRPY010000085.1:9302-10594 GCA_037382425.1 Deltaproteobacteria bacterium | reverse complement strand
AAACGGGTGGAGGTTCGGGCGCCCATGTCCGGCGTTTTCTACAGGCGGCCGGGTCCGGATGAGGCGGCCTATGTGGAAGTGGGCGATGTGGTCAAGAAGAAACAGGTCCTGGCCCTCTTGGAAACCATGAAGGTCTTTCAGAGTGTCAAGGCCCCGGCCGCGGGGAAGATCGTGGAGATCGTGGCGGAGAATGAGGCCGCCCTGAAGGACAATGATCTCATGATGGTGATCGAGAAGGAATGAGGCATGTTCTCCAAAATACTCATCGCCAACCGGGGTGAGATCGCGCACCGGGTGATTCGCTCGTGCAGGGAGATGGGCATCGCCACGGTGGCCGTCTATTCCGAAGCGGACCAGGCATCGCTGCATCTGTCTCTATCCGATGAACAGGTGTGTATCGGCCCGCCGGTCAGCGCCAAGAGCTATTTGAATATGGAGGCGATCATAAGGGCGGCAAAGGAAACCGGTGCGGATGCCGTCCATCCGGGATACGGATATCTGGCGGAACAAGCCCGATTCGCGGCCCTGTGCGAAACCCAGGGCATTGTGTTCATCGGACCCACGGTCGGCAATCTCGAACTGGCCGGTGACAAGCTTGCTGCAAAAAAGACCGCCGTGTCCGCGGGGGTGCCCGTGATCCCCAGCAGCGACGGCAATGTGCCCACCCTCGAAGAGGCGATCGAGATATGCGGAAAAATGGGCTACCCGGTGATGATTAAATCCGCAGGGGGCGGCGGGGGCCGGGGCATCCGGATCTGTGAAGACGAAGAGACGCTGATAGATGACTTCCCCATCGCCAAGATGGAGGCGAGGGCATCCTTCGGAAATGAAGCCGTGTACATCGAGAAATGCATCCCCGAACCCCGGCACATCGAGTTTCAGGTGCTGTGCGACGGCCTGGGCCATGTGACCCATCTGGGCGAGCGGGAATGTACCATTCAGCGCCGGTTCCAGAAACTCATCGAGGAAGCCCCGTCGCCCTTTCTCACGCCAAACATTCGCCGGGAAATGGGAGCGGCGGCCGTGGCCCTGATGAAGGCGGCGGGCTATGTGAATGCGGGCACGGTGGAGTTCCTGGTGGATGGCGACGGCGCCTTCTATTTCATGGAGATCAACGCGCGCATACAGGTGGAACATCCGGTGACCGAACTGATCACGGGGATCGATCTGGTCAAGGAACAGATCCGGATGGCGTCAGGAGAAGCCCTGGGGTACACCTATGAGGACCTCGATCCCAGGGGATGGGCCGTGGAGTGCCGGATCAATGCCGAGGACCCGGAGAGGGGGTTCGC
>JARRPY010000085.1:0-9267 GCA_037382425.1 Deltaproteobacteria bacterium | reverse complement strand
TGGAGTGCCGGATCAATGCCGAGGACCCGGAGAGGGGGTTCGCGCCCTGTCCCGGGACCATCACCCAATATCGCCCGCCGGGCGGCTTCGGGGTCAGGCTGGACACCCATCTTTACGAGGGCTATGAGATCCCCATATTCTATGACTCTTTAATGGCCAAGCTCGTGTCCTATGACCGGACCCGGTCGGGTGCCATAGGGGTGATGAAGCGGGCCCTCAAGGAATTCCGGATCGAACCGATCAAGACCACCATCCCGCTCTATTTACGGGTCATGGACGATCCAAAATTCCTCGAGGGGGATTTTGATACCGGTTTCATTCACCGGTTTCTTCCGGAAGAAGAGGAAGAGGAAGAGGATTGATCCCCGTGTTATGGATGGGGAAAATCATTTACAGAAGGCAACGAAGGTAACGAAGGTTTTGACATCTTCGTTTTTTCTCGGCGTGATATCGGCTGTTTCGGTGGTTGTGTGATTCCATAATGGAGAATACCCATGGATTTTGAACTGACGGATGAAGAGCGGATGCTCAAAGATACGGTTGCCAGATTTGTGGACCGGGACGTGATTCCGCTGGCCCCGGACATCGACGAGAAAGAACGATTTCCCGAAGAGAATTTCAAGGCCATGGCGGATATGGGGCTGTTCGGCATCTCCATTCCCGAGGCCTACGGCGGGAGCGATGCGGGGTTTTTCTCCTGTGTCCTGGTCATGGAGGAACTGATGCGCGGCTGCGTCTCCACCGGGAATACCTATGGGGCCCATGCCGTCCTCTGCACGGAGAATATTTACCGGAACGGGAATGACGCTCAACGGGAAACATATCTGCCCCCGCTCATCCGGGGCGAGAAGATCGGGGCCTTGGCCATCACCGAACCGGAGGCCGGATCCGACGCCCTCTCTCTCAAGACCCGGGCGGTTCGAAAGGGGGATCGATATCTGTTGAACGGGACCAAGATGTTTATCACCAACGGTCCCCTGGCGGATGTCATCGTGGTATACGCCAAAACCGACCCCGAGGCCGGCCCCAAAGGAATCTCCGCCTTCATTGTGGATGCGGATGCGCCGGGCTTTTCCCGGGGAAAGACCCTCAAGAAGATGGGCGTGCGGGGATCTCCCACCGGGGAATTGATTTTTGAGAATTGTGAGGTGCCCGCCCGTAATCTGCTGGGCGGGGAGAATCAGGGGTTGAATGTCCTCATGAGCGGACTGGACCGGGAACGCATCCTCTGGTCCATCGCGCCCATCGGCGTGGCCCAAGGGGCCTTTGACCTGGCCTTCAGATATGCGGCCGAGCGATTTCAATTCGGCGCCCCCATCATCACGTTCCAGATGATGCAGCAGATCCTGGCCGACATGGCCACGGAGATTCAGGCGGGACGGGTGCTGGCGTACTGGGCCGCATCCCGTGCCGCATCCGGGGCGCGTGTCCGGCTCGAGGCCTCCTATGCCAAGCTCTTTTGCGCGGAGGCCGGCGTCCGTGCGGTGAGCAAGGCGGTGCAGGTGTTCGGGGGATACGGATTCATCCGGGAGTTTCCCATCGAGCGGATGTATCGGGATGTGAAGGGCATCGAGTTCGGCGCGGGCACCAATCAGATCCAGCGGCTCATCATCATGCGGGAGTTGATGCGGGGGATGTGAGCCGTATTGTGCTTGGCATATGCTCCTCAACTGCAGGAGTTCTCATATATAGGCTTTCTTGAACCCACGGCCGTAGGGTGGCCCCGTCGGGAAGTGCGAGACGTCCCGATGATACCCAAGGAGGAAGCGCTATGGAAGAAAGATTCTGGCACAAGGCGTATGCCGATGACGTCCCGCCCTCAGTGGACTATGACAAAATTACCCTGCCCGACACCCTGAAGCGGACCGCCCAACGCCATCCGGACACCGTCGCCCTGGTGATGATGGGGAAAACCATCACCTACCATAAACTCGATGAACTGGTGAACCGGTTCGCAGGGGCGCTGGCCGATCTCGGCTTGCAAAAAGGGGACAAGGCGGCCCTGATCCTGCCCAACATGCCCCAGGCCATCATCGCGGCCTATGCGGTGTTCAGGCTGGGGGCCGTGGTGGTCATGAACAACCCCCTGTATACCGAGTCCGAACTGGCTCACCAGCTCAACGATTCCGAATCCAAGATGGTCATCGGCATGGATCTTCTGGTCCCCCGGATGCTCAGCCTGAAAGAACAGACCGGCATCGAGACCATCATCTCCTGTCACATCCGGGATTACCTCCCTTTCCCCAAGAAGCAGCTTTTTCCATTCGTCAAAAAGAAGATGCACCGGAAGATCGACCCGAACGAGGGCGTGCTGGAGTTCATGGATCTGATCAAACGCTATCCCCCGGACCCTCCGGACACCGAGGTCCGGTTCGATGACCTGGCCGCCTTGATGTACACCGGCGGCACCACGGGTCGGTCCAAAGGGGTGATGCTGACCCATGCCAACTGCAGCACCTGTGTGCAACAGTTGAGGGCCTGGCTTCCGGACGTGGAGGAGGGAAAGGAGTGTATGCTGGGCACCTTTCCGGTATTTCATATCGCCGGGTTTACCACGGGAATGAACACGGCCATATACCGGGGGCTTACCTACGTCCTCATCCCCAGGCCCGAGCCGGGCGTGGTGTTGGAAATGACCCGAAAACACAAACCCAACTGGTTTCCCTGTGTCCCCACCATCTTTGTGGGGGTCCTGGCCCATCCGGATTTCCCCAAGACCGATTTTTCCTCGGTCAAGGGGTGCGTCTCCGGGGCGGCGCCCCTGGCTCTGGAAACCATCAAGCAGTGGAAGGAGGCGGTGGGCGTGGACATCGTGGAGTGCTACGGCCTCACCGAGACGTGCACCCTTTCCCATGCCAATCCCTGGGGAGGCAAAACCTAGGCGGGGAGCGTGGGGGTTCCGGTTCCGGATACGGATTGCCGGATCGTGGATGTGGAAACCGGCACCAAGGACATGCCCATGGGCGAGTCAGGGGAAATCCTCTTAAAAGGGCCTCAGGTGACCAGCGGATATTTCAAGCAACCGGAGGAGACGGCCGACGCCATCCGGGAGGGGTGGCTCTATACGGGCGATATCGGGTATATGGACGATGAAGGGTATCTCTTCATCGTGGACCGGAAAAAGGACATGATCATCGCCGGCGGCTACAACATCTACCCCCGGGACATCGATGAAGTCCTGTTCGAGCACCCCAAGATCAGGGAAGCGTGCGCCGTGGGGGTCCCGGATGCCTACCGGGGGGAGACGGTGAAGGCCTTTGTCGTGCCGGAGACGGGCGAGACGCTGACCGATGAAGACATCAAGGCCTGGTGCAAGGAGAAGCTGGCCGCCTACAAGGTGCCCAAACAGGTGGAGTTCATGGATGAACTCCCCAAAAGCCCCATCGGAAAGGTGTTGCGGCGGAAGCTTAGGGAAATGGAGATGGAAAAGCAAAAGGCCGGGAAGGACACGTCCGGCCAATAGAGGGAGGCGATAGGATGGACGGCTATGATGCGATCGTCATCGGTGCGGGAAACGGCGGGCTTACTGCATCGGCGGCCATGGCCCAGAAAGGGCTGAAGGTGCTCCTCTTGGAGCGGCATAATATCCCGGGCGGATGTGCCACCAGTTTCTGCCGGGGCCGTTTTGAATTTGAAGTGGCGCTCCATCAGCTCAGCGGCATGGGCACCCCGGAAAAGCCCGGCCCCTTGCGGATGATGCTGACCAGCCTGGGGATTCTGGATCAACTGGACCTGGTGGAGATGCCGGAACTCTATCATGTGGTCATGCCGGACGGCTTTACGATCGGATTTCGGCCGGACAAAGACGATGTCATATCCACGTTGAAGACGCGGTTCCCTGACCAGAGCCGGGCCATCGACACCTTCTTCGATCTGGTCTATGCCTACGCCAACCAGATGCTGGCCACCTTCTTTTTCAAGGATCCGGAGCCTACCAGGGAAAAATATCCGGTCATGTACGAATATGCCTTCAAAACCGCGGCCGAGGTCCTGGACGATCTGTTCACGGATCCGCTCCTCAAGGCCGTCATCTCCGTGTACTGGGGATACGTGGGTCTTCCGCCCGATCGGTTGGCGTTTCCCTATCTGGCCATGATCTTCTTCACTTACATCGAATTCAAGCCCTTTCACATCAAGGGCGGCTCCCAGGCCCTGTCCAATGTCATCGTGAATCGATTCCTCTCCCACGGAGGAGAGGTGCGATTCAACTGCGCTGTTGAAAAGATCATCGCAAAGGACGGTGGGGTAAAGGGCGTGAAGACCGAGGACGGGGTGACCATACCGGCCCGGTTCGTGGTGTCAAACGCCTCCCAGGTTTCTACCTACGTGGGCCTCATGGAGGGGAACCAGGTTCCGGAAACGGTCCATCGGGAGATGCGGGGACGAAGCCTCAGCCCGTCCGCATTTACCCTCTTTGCCGGGTTCGACTGCGAGCCCGATGTCCTCGGATTCACCGACCCCACCACCTTTCTCCTCAAGGATCTCGATATATCGGACCGGGTCCTGAGCCGGATGAGGGAAATCCCCATCGGAAACCAGGCCATGGTCCTGAGCTGCTATGATGTGGCGGATCCGGATTTCTCGCCGCCGGGTGCCTGCCAGGCCAATATCGTGACCCTCAAATACGGAAGATCGTGGCTCAGGATTCCCCCTGAGGCGTATTACCGCGTAAAATTTCAGTGTGCGGAGGAGATGCTGAGAAGGGTGGAGGAGATTTATCCCGATGTCCGGGGGCATATCGAGGAACTGGAGATCGCCACCCCCCTGACGCACATGCGGTATCTGAACCATCCCGAGGGCGCCATCTACGGCTATGAGCAGTATACCAAGGATTCCATGTTCTTTCAGCCGGGCCGCTATTCGCCCATAAAAGGGCTCTATTTCGCCAGCGGCTGGGTGGGCGATTGCGGATTCCACCCGACGCTTCAGGCGGGACTCCGGGCGGCGGGCTCCATCGTCCGCAAATTGGAAAAGGAGTAGGAGGTGGCCTTTACAAAACCAAATTTTTTGTGTGGGGATAAAAATGAAAAAAGCGATCTTTGAAGCGTTTGACGGATATGCGGATATCGTCGAGGAGATGGAGTTCAGTAGAAAGTTCGGGGTGGACTACACCCGATCCGAGGATATGCCCGAGCCGTATATCCATCGGCTGCACCCGTCGCGGCTCAATCTCCGGGTCAGCGAGATCAAGGAAGAAACCCCATGGGCCAAGACGTTCACGCTGGTTTCTAAAGCGGGGGGCCTCCCGCCGTTTCTGGCCGGGCAGTACATTTCCGTTTCCGTGGAAACCAACGGTATCCTCACCAGCCGGCCCTACAGCCTCTCGTCCCCCCCGAATCAGTCGGGGGTTTGGGAGATCACGGTGCAGCGGGTGGCATCGGGACTGGTGTCCAATTATCTCCTCGATGAAGTGAAGAAGGGGGATGTTCTCGAGAGTTCCGGCCCTTGCGGCACGTTCTACCACAACCCGCTTTTTCATGATAAGGAGATGGTCCTGATTGCCGGTGGTGCGGGCATCACCCCTTTCATGAGCATGATTCGGGAGATCACGCAATGCGGCCTGGATAGAAAGGTTCATCTCTTCTACGGCAACAAGACCCTTGATGCGGCCCTGTTTCACCGGGAATTGTGCGCCCTTAGTGATGAATTTGAGCATATCCGATACATTCCCGTGATTGAGACGCCTTCGGAGGATGTGCCGGGGGCCAAAGGGCTCATCACCGGAGCGCTCATCCAGGAAAAGCTTCGCGATGTGACGGGCAAGACCTTTTATGTGTGCGGCCCCCAGGGGTTGTACGATTTCTGTATTCCGGAACTGGAAAAGCGTCAAATTCCGCGGCGAAACATACGGAAGGAAGCGTACGGGCCGCCGCTGGATGTCGCTGTTGCGCCGGGCTGGCCCAAAGACGTGGGTACGGATCAGGCGGTTTCCATCCACGTGAAAGGGAAGGGGTCCATCCCGGCCCGAACGGGCGACCCCGTGGTGAAGGCACTCGAAAATGCCGGTCTTAAGGTCAGGGCCATTTGTCGATCCGGGGAGTGCAGCATGTGCCGGGTGCGGGTGGTATCGGGAAGGGTCTATCAGCCGCCGGGGGTGCCGGTCCGCAAGTCCGATCGGCAGTTCGGCTATGTCCATTCCTGTGTCTCTTATCCCTTGGAGGATCTGGAGATTGAGATGTGACGCACTCGTAAAAAATCGTCACCCCGTTGAAAAACGGGGTCCAGGAGTTTTATAACTACCTGACAGGACGTGGATTCTGGCTTTCGTAGGAATGACGGAAAAGACGCCTTCTAGAGGGCTTACGGAACCTTCAAATGTGAATGGTACGAGACAAAAGGCGCAAGGTTTAAGTGAAAGGAGAATCAAGTTATGAGCGATGACACTCCCCAGGGAAAAGACCTGGTTCGATTCGAAAAGGAGGGGCATGTGGGCCGTATCGTGTTGAACCGGCCGGAGAAACGCAATGCCATGAATCTGGCGGTGTGGGAGGCCCTGGATGTGGCGGTGACGGCTGCGGCCGAGGATCCCGAGGTTCGGGCAGTGGTGCTCAGCGGGGCAGGGAAGTCCTTCTGTGCGGGGATTGATCTGAGCCCTGAAAACGAACTCGTGAAGGCCATCGGCGATACGCCGGGTGCGGTCCAGAAGCTCAAGTTTTATGAAAAAATCCTGGAAATACAGGATATCCACAATCGGCTGGCGAGAATGTCGAAGCCGACCATCGCCGCCATTCACAGCCACTGCCTCGGGGCCGGTCTGGAACTGGTGTTGTGCTGTGATATCCGCATCTGCACGGCGGATGCCGTCTTCGGGTTGCCCGAGGCCACCCTGGCCATTATCACGGACGTGGGTGGACTCCAGCGTCTCCCCAGGGTGGTGGGGCAGGGCCATGCCCGGGAGATCGCCTTTCGCGGGCAACGGTTTGATGCCCAGCGGGCCCAGGCCATCCAACTGGTGAACGATGTCTATGCGGATCAGGTGTTGTTGGAGTCGAAGGCCCTGGAAATGGCCGAAGAGATCGCCGGCAACCCCCCCTTCGCCGTCCAGGGGGCCAAGGATGTCTTCCTGTTCGATGATGCGGAATCGGTCAAAAAATCGCTCCACTACAACGCGGCCCGGTCCGCCATGATTTTGCCTTCGGAAGACATGTTCGAGGCCATGAGTGCGTATCTGCAGAAACGAAAGGGGAATTTCAAGGGGGCGTGATGAACAGGCATCAGGCGTGAGGCGTTGGGCGTTGGATTCTTTGTTCGCAACTTCTATGCAAAAAGCGAATAGGAAGCGCCTAATACTGAAACCCGAAACCTGTCGAAGATCCCGCCCCGGCGGGGAAACCTGGCCACTATTGGGTTGCGGCGGTGGCCCGCCTTAGGCCTCGGCATCCCTAATCTGAGAAAAGGAGATCAACATGACTCAGGACAAGACAGTCGTGACCTGCGCCCTCACCGGCGTGCTCACCGACCCGGCCGTTCATCATGTGCCGGTCACGCCGGAGGAGATGGCGGACCACGCAGTGCAGGCCCATAACGCGGGGGCATCCATCCTTCATTGTCATTTCAGGAACCAGGCCCGGGGCATGGGGCATCTCCCCACGTGGGAGCTTCATGCGGTGGGGAATATCCTGGAGGCCATCAAGGACCGCATTCCGGAGATCATCATCTGCATGAGCACGGGCGTTGTGGGGCCCGACATTTCCGGCCCCCTGGCGTGCCTCGAAGAATTCAAACCGGAAATGGCCGCATGTAACGCAGGTTCTCTTAATTATTTAAAGTTACGCTCGAACGGTGCATGGGCCTGGCCCCCGGCCTTGTTCGACAACCCGGTGGAAAAGGTGAAGGGATTTTTGGATGTGATGACCGCCAATACTATCACCCCGGAGTTCGAATGCTTTGACACGGGCATCGTCCGGAGCGTGGGCCTATATCAGAAGAACGGGATGTTTGAGGGAGCGGCCCATATCTCTTGTGTCATGGGCGTGGCCAGCGGCATGCCGGCCCGGCCGGACCTTCTCCCCATTCTGGTGGACGAGATGGGTGAGGGCACCCACTACCAGGTCATTGCCGTGGGTCGGGGTGAGATATGGGATCTCCACCGGAAATGTGTGGAGCTGGGAGGCAATGTCCGGACCGGCCTGGAGGACACCTTCTATCTGCCCGGCGGCGACAAGGCCCAAAATAACGGCGTGCTGGTGGAGGCCCTGGTGAACATCGTCCGAGATGTGGGCCGCGAACCCGCATCTCCCGAAGAAGCCCGTGAGATCCTGGGGCTTAGATCGGCGTCCTAATTCTTGAACCGCTTGCCGTATAAAATGGGATCGGTCGTATACCCCAGGGCCTTGAAATCGATGTAATCGGTCTGGCCGATGAGGTCGGACACGTCGCGTCCCCGGGACTTCATCCATGAAAAATCGGTCCCATAATTGGATGTTTTAAAATTTTTGAAAGATGTTTAACGTCGTTGAAGGTTAAGGCGTGTGAGGGTCTTAACCACAGAAATATGCCTCTTATTTCGAGGATTAAAATCCGAACCAAACGCTGATATTGGGGGAGAGGGGGACGTTTTCCAAAGGTGTCTCAACGCCCTTGCTTGGCGGAGAGGAACTAAAGGCGCGTCTTGCGTCTCGTCAGGAGAGAAACGCCAGCATCAAAAACCCGGCCAGTGCGGCCGTACCCAGCAGAGTGCCCACAATGGCGAACAAGAGAGGGGTGTTGATTTTCTTTATTCTCAAGGCCATCACCCCCAAGATCCCGAAAAGCATCAGCGGCACCCAATAGAATGAGAGGCGAATCAGTTCCTTTTCCGTGTGCTGATCGAAATCGAAAACGTACAGCTTCACCAAATACCATATACCTGCGGCCAAGGAAATGAGATAGATTAGCGCATTCATTTCATGGGACGATAATTGGGATCATTGCGGTTGATAATCTTCAATTTCCGCCATTGGGATGCGTTTTCAAAGGGGAGGGTGCCGTCATCGTAATCTCTCAGGAAATAGTGCCCTTGACCGTCCGTATAGGCGTGGTTGTACATGGGTAGGTATTTTACCTTTCCGGATTGAGGATCATAGGTCTCGATCTGTTCGGTGATCACCTTGTAGAATTCTTCTTGGATATCGCTTCGCGTCTGATTCCGATGCTGGGTGATCTCGTTGTCGATCCTCTGCATTTTCTGGATGACCTGGTGATACTTTTCTGCCCGATAGCGGGCCGCCTGAGAGGCCTTTTGTACCCACCGAGGATTCAATCTAAAAGACCGCAGACACAATTCCA
>JARRPY010000084.1:0-11917 GCA_037382425.1 Deltaproteobacteria bacterium | reverse complement strand
ATTTCGTATTGTCATTGAGCGACTCGGATTTTGCCGAGGCACCGGTGATGGTGTCCGGGCATTCTGCGGGGGATGGGGGAAGATGATGTTAGATTGGGGTATCTGAGGAATATCAAGTAATTTAAGTCTGTTCGTCTACACTCAGGGCGATCGATCCTACGGATCCCGACGGTGGACGGCCCGGGAATTGGCCCGGCCGTCCACCGAGTGAAACATCCGTTATCGAGACGTTTTTCTCTTGCCTAACAGGTCATACACGGCCTTTTTTAGCCCTTCGATACTGTTTCCCTCTTTTTTGACAAAAGTCACACCATTGGCTTCATCGGGACTATCCGCATAATCCGACGACCAGGAATGAACCACCACCGGTACGGAGGGGATTCGATCATAGAGTTTTGGGAGGATGCACTGCCCGTCATCCGGAAGGTCTGGATCGAGAATGATCAGGTCGATTGGCCCGGAACCATAGACCCATTTCAATACTTCACCGCAGTCTCTGGCCAACCGGATCCGGAACCCTTCACCCTTCATCTCACGGGCAAGAAAAGACCGGACATGGGGATTCCTGTCGGCAATCAATATGATTTTCTCTGATCTCATGAGACCCCCCGCATTGAGGACATCATTTCCACCCCTTTCCTCAGGCGGCACGTTGCGCAAGGATCTCTTTATGCGACCCGGCTCTCAGACTGACCACCGGAACAGGGGAACGGCGGAACACTTAATCCGCGGACTGACCTAAAAGGACACCCGCAAGATTGGTGCGGCCCTTTGCCCCGATCACCAAGAGATCGGCCCCTTCTTCTTCAACCGCCTCAATCAACTTCTGAAAAGGTACGCCTGTCCGAAAGACGATGTTGACCGGAAGCCGCTCAAAGGAGATCTCACCGAGCAGCTGTTTTATCGTCTCGGTCCGTTCTTCTTCCCGGGCCTTGACCCACTCTTCCACCGAAGGAAAACTGCTGGTGACGTTGGCGACCTTACGGACCGCCTCCACATCCCTTTGGTTGATGACATTGACGATAATCAGTTCGCTCTTGAGATCCTGCGCCAGTTCACACGCAAACTCCAGGGTTTGTACCGAGTACGCTGAGAGGTCGATGCCGACCATTATCTTCCGGATGTTTTTCATCGCTTTCTCCTTTCGCTGCCTGTTCTGCTACTATCTCAATTGGTGAGGGATCGCATTTAAGAGACTTTGAAATCGCCAAATGGAAGGTGGCGCCTTCTCGGGTGTCTTCGTCCAGCCAGACGAAACCGCCGTGGCGTTCTGCAATTTCCTTTATGATGGATAAACCCAGGCCCGACCCTGCAATGCCGGCGGTCGTTTTGCTCCGTTTAAATACCTGGAAGAGTTGTTCCCTGTCATCTCCCGCTATCTCCTTGCCGTCATTGGCAAACGAGAAAATATGATGTTGATCATCTTGTCGGTGGCTGATGCGAATCTCGGACAAACCCGGTCCTCCGTATTTCAGGGCATTATCGATGAAATTCCGAAACACCCTGGTCAGTCCCATCCGATCTCCCACAACTTCCGGAAGATCATCCACCTCCCACCGGACATGGCGCCGGCGTAGCTCCGATGAAAATTCCTCTTTTGTGGCCTCGGCAAGTTCGTTGATGCTGAGCAATTCAAGGTTCAAAGGGGCTTCCTTGGCCGACACATAGGCGTTGATGGTGTCTACGAGGGTCAACAGTTCCCCTGCACTCCTGAGGATGTGATCGCAGTACTCCCTCCCCTTTTCATCCAAAAGCGGGGCATATTTTTCAACAAACCGTTTGGTCAATCCATACAGGCTGATGGCGGGACTTTTCAGATCGTGCGACACCGAATAGGCAAAAAACTTGATCGTATTTTTCTTTTCCGTAAGCTCCTCTACCTTGGCGCCCAAATCGTCGTACAGCCGGGCGTTGTCCACGGCAACGGCAATCTGATTCCCTATGGCAATCAACAGGTCAATATCCTCCTGTTTCAGCGAAAAGGCCTTATCGGATGACAGATTCATCACCCCCAACACCCTGTCCCGGGTGATGAGCGGCGTACACAAAATGGTATGGAAGCCCTTGCTGAAAAGGAGCGCCGCCCTTTTTTTGTCCTCAAGATCGGACACATGCTGGGCGATGAAGGATTGGGTTTGCACCGCCTTTCCTGAAAAACCGGAGTGGACACTCACCTTTTCGAGCCCACCGATGTCCAATCCGTAGTGTGCCATCAGCGTCATTTCTTCGCCTCCTTCATTCATGAGGTAAATCCGGCCGGCGCGAAGATCGAAATATTCCAACACCCGTGAAAGAGAGGCATCCAGAATCGCACTCATGCTGAATGAGGCGGCCAGAAGATTGCTCAATTCCAGGAGCAGCGCCAACTCCTTGTTCCGCGTCTTCAATTCCTCGTCATCAACCTTCACGGATATGAGGGGCCTGTCTCTAAGCATGTCTGCTACCTGTCCTCCGGTCTCAACTCACCACCCAGACCGCATGGCCCCGGGCCAAATGAACGACCTTGTGACTCACCGCGCCCATGAGAAATTCATTGATTCTGGAAAGTCCCCTTCTGCCGACGACAATGGTTCCGTACCCCCCCTGGTCCGCCTCTTTGACAATGGCTTCGGCACGGCTCTTCACACCGGTAACAATCTGGGTGCTGATGAAATTTCGGTGGTGACCGGCCGACACCAGTTGATCCAGGGCCTTCTCAAAGGCATCGGAAATCATCTGCTCGGCGTCCGCAATAAACCCATTTTCATCTTCCTGAATCCTCACCACATGGGTCAGATTGATGTGGACCTCCGAGCCCATGAGCATATCGGCGACGCATTCCACTGCCCGCATACACCCTTCGGATCCATCAAAGGCGATGAGCACACGCCCCGGACGAACGTTTCTGCCCACCACGACGAGAGGGACCGAGGAAACCTTCTGAAGCAGTTTCGTGGCCACGCTGCCCAGAACCACTCCCTGAACCCCTCCCCTTCCTCTTTTCCCCGCCACCAGGGCGGCGTAACCCTTTTCGGCCTCATCGATGAGATCCCGGGCGATCCCCCTCTCCATGGGATGGATGAAGATCTCCAAGGCGCTTTCAGAAAAGCCTGCATCCAGAAGGATCTTCTTTGCGTTATTCATGTAGATCTCTGCATCCTTTTTCCGCTGCGTCTCCCATGACCGAACCTCACTCACCCTGGAGCGGAATACCGCTTCCTGCTGAAGGTCCCAGTACCGGCTGGGTATGCCCATAAAAACGGTGAATAAAACCAGCTGTTTCTGTTTGAATGACGCCATTTGACTGATGTATTTGACGGTCTCGAAGGTGAAATCAGACCCATCCAATGCCACCAGGAGTTTGTTCTTCTGATGTTGCAGCCTCGTCATGTGAATCACCCCCATTCAACTGTGATAAACGGCCCTTCCGTATGGCTACCGTCCCTTAAACAGCAACGGATGTGCCAATTCATTCAATGGGATTCTGAGGTAGCCTAACTTAATAAAAATATTATCAAAATCAATCCTATCCCATCGGCAAAACCCGCCGGAGCCTAACCGGGTCATGTCGGAAACCTTTACAGATTGTAAATGCCGCCATTGCCCCTGATGCCAGGGCCTTTTCCCTTGACACCGAAACACGGACCATCTAATCTTCGTCATCCCCAGCGATGCGATGAGACGCCATGCCGACGATCGACTTTCACATGCACATCACCACCGCCAGCGAATATGCCGACTGGTTTATGGACTGGCTTAAACCCTTCCTGGGACGGGAACCGAAGGCATACCTGGAAGAGACGCTGAAAGACCCCGAGACTTTTGTGGACTATCTCGACCAGGAAGGGATTGACATCGCCGTCTGCCTCGCCGAAACCAATCCGTTGACCACGGGCACGAGTCCCAACCAACGGGTGGCCCGGTTTTGTGGCCAAAGCCCGCGCCTGATCCCCATGGCCAACATCAATCCCTATGTGACGGGGGACCCTGTATCGGAATTCCGGCGCTGTGTGGAACAAGGCCATCGGGGATTTAAGTTCTACCCCGTATACCAGCACTTTTATCCCAACGATCCCCGCCTGTATCCCATATACGGTCTCCTCCAGGATGCGGGCCTTCCCGCCATGTTCCATACCGGTTCATCGACCTTTCCCGGTGCCCGGTTGAAATATGGAGATCCGTTGTTTCTGGACGATGTGGCGGTGGATTTTCCTGAACTGACGATCATCATGTCCCATGCGGGCAGGGGGTTCTGGTATGATCGGGCCTTTTTTCTGGCACGTCTTCACCCGAACATACACCTCGACATCACCGGGTTGCCTCCCCAAAAACTGCTCACCTATTTTCCGGAACTCGAGATCCTGTCCGAGAAGGTCCTGTTCGGCTCGGACTGGCCCGCCATTACCGACATCGCCGCAAATATGGCGGCCATTCGCCGCCTACCGCTTAAGGAAGAGACAAAGAAGAATATTCTGGGGGGAAACGCAACGCGGCTGTTGGGAATCGTTTAGGGCTTTGTTGTTTATGATGACCCATGCGGTCTAATAGCAGGTCGTATCTCCTGAACGGTTCATTTACATGAAAACCAATGGGAGGGAAACTGGGCGACACGGCCATTTTGTCTTTTCTGTCGCAATGCCACCCATGGACTTCTTCGCCCAGCCCCCCGTATCTGCCCGCTCGGCCCCTTCCCGATTCCTTGATCAACGCCGTTTTTTCTGAACCGTTCGATAGCCGTATTCCACTCGGCCCTTCACAAGGACTCTGCGGGTCAGACAATCACGCTACCGGAATTTCTAGACTCAAGAACCGGTTGCCGCCGTTTCACCGAACTTCTTCTTGAGCGCCAGGGCCACGATCTCTGCGGCCCCTTTCGGTTCCGTAAGATACTCGAGGTTGATGCCCAGATCGAATTCATCGAGGGGCGCATCCTTTTTCCCGAACGTCCGCTTGAAAAAATCCCGCTGTTCCTTATCCAAAGACGGCAGTTTGGAGGCCACTTCCGGCGCATCCACCTCAAAAACCTCGGCCAGCCGCTGAATCCGATGTGCATCGGAGCCGACGAATCTCACGGCCAGCACGCGGTCGCGGGGGAGGAGCAGATGCGTCCCCCGCCCCACAAAAATGGTGGGCCCCAGGGATGAAATGGTGTAAACGGCCTTGAACAGATACTTGGAATAGTCACTATCGATGAACGCCTTTTCACCAAACGCCATGGCCAAGAGCTCGCTGAGCTTTCCCGGATAGCGCTCATCAAAAAGGGCCACCGTCTTTTCCCCGAGATCGCCTTCCTCGGCAATGTATTCCAGGATCCCCCGGTCAATCACACGATAGCCGATCATCTGCCCCAAGATGTCCGCGACTTCGAGTGCACCGACCCCGATCTTGCGCGAAAAACAGATGGTGGGATATATGGAGGGGGGCGCTTCTTTTTGGGAAATTCGCTTTTCATCCCATTCCCGAATGTAGCGATTCGCCAGTTCCGCGGCATTCGGCTTCGACGTTTTGTAAGTCCCGGGCGTGTATGTTGTGCCGCCGATATTGACTTCCATGGCATTCTCCTTCCTCGCTCATGAGGCGCCGCCTGAAAAATTGAGGCAGCCTTAGAAAATCACTCTCTTATTTTCCCGATGATCCACCATGTACAACAACGTGGCCTTCTCCGCGAGTTCCTTCTGCATCTCGGGAAGCTTCTTCCGATCGATACCGTACATCCGAATAAACACCTTTCGGTATCCCTTCGGCACCCGCTCATAGGTGCTCAGGATGCTCACCATCCGACCGCCGTAGCGCCGGATGACATCCGCCAGTTCTTTGATGGACCCGGGGGTATCCTGGACTTGAAAAGCAAACTGTATTCCTCTTCGACCGATCCCGGTGAGGGAAATCAAGACCCGGAACAGGTCCCCCTTGGTAATGGTCCCCACGAGGTTCCCCGACTCATCCACCACCGGTGCGCCGGAGATCTTATTCTTCAGAAACGCTTCGGCGGCTTCCTCCACGGTGAAATCAAAGGGGACCGTTACGGGGTTTTTGGTCATGATATCTTGCACCTTGATTTTTGAAATCAGGTAGAGGAGTTCATGGACTTCCAGGGTGGTGGCATCGGATGCGGAGGATCGCTTGAGATCCCTGTCCGTCACAATGCCTACGAGCTGGCCCTTTTTCATCACCGGCAGCATGGCGATGTCATGTTCTTTGAGTCGTTTCATCGCCTCGTTCATTGAATCGTTCACGTCAATGGTGATCACCGTCTTACTCATCCAGTCTTTTACTAGCATGGTCGTACCTCCTGATCGTGCGTCCCACGAATCTTGTGCCCAAAACATGGGAACCGTTCATTTCCAAGTTGGTCCACTGCACTAAGCCGCCTTCACTCACTAAACAGCAATCCATATGCCAGAACACAACATTTCTCACAAACAAAACACAACCTATTGTTATAGGGTCACTTTTTCATTTTTAAATCCGTACGGGATATCGGTTTTCACCGGTTTCTCTGTCGGCTTGTTTTACACCTTGTAAAATCTGAAATATGCTCCGGTTGATACGACGGGACCAAGTCCCCAAAAAGTCGGGGCTTGATCTCCAAGGGATCTTTGAATTAAAATGGGTGATGAAGTGCCCAGGCTATAATCTGAAGGACGGACACATTAAGTGAACGGGGGTGCATGAAATGGACATAGACGAGGTCAGGAACGTCTTTGGCAAATGTGAGGTGTTCGAGGGACTGGACGACAGTCTGATGGGCCTCTTGCTGTTGACCGCAAAGCCCGTTTCATTCGCCGAAGGGGAAACCATCTATGAAAAGGGCCAAGAAGCCGGGGGTACTTTTGCCCTCATCGCCTCGGGGAAGGCAAATGCCGTTTCCCAGAGCGGCCTTGTCGTGAATGAATTGTGCACCGGTGAGATCATCGGTGAAGTCGGCACCATCAGCCAGCAGGGCCAGCGCACCATTACCATAAAAGCACTCACACCGACCCGGATCCTCGAGTGGGATATTGAGGAGGTTAGAGAAAAGTCACCGGAATTAATAACAAAATTAAAAGACTTGGCATGGAAGCGCATCAAAACCTGCTGTGAATAGGCTGGAGCGGTCCCGCGCTTCACACTTGACCCGGCCGGGGGAGGTTTGTTAACATACTTGGCATCTAATGAGAGGGCGATTAGCTCAGTTGGATAGAGCGTTGGTCTCCGGAACCAGAGGTCGCGCGTTCGAGTCGCGCATCGCCAGCCAGTAAGTATTTCAAGGGGTTATGGGTCTTCCATAACCCTTTTTTGTTTCTTTACATCCCGTTATCCGCATATTTTTTAGGTTCATATAGCTCCTTGAGAGATTCCTTTCGGCGTCTCAAATAGAAAAAGGAACCGTAGACACCAATATGAACAACAGGGACCACATGCGGCTTTGCGGTTGCCCGGCCGGCCTCATGAATGGGTCTTGACAAACGGTGCCAACTTACGGAATATATTGATTTATGAAGACATGGTGTAAAGGGCGGCTCAGCCCAGTTTATTTTCGAACCGGCATGCAGGGAAACAACGAAATCCGTATATGCCTTTATATCAGGACAGAAGATGGGGAAAAAAATACTTGTAGTCGATAACGACCGGTTCGTATTGGAATGGATGCGGGATTTACTCACCGAAGAGGGCCACGAGGTCATCACCGCCTCGGATGGTCTGTCCGCACTGGATATATTGAAAGCGTATGTCCCGGATGTGGTGTTCGTGGATTTGATTATGCCGAACATCAGTGGGGATAAATTATGCCGAATCATTCGAAAGAAACCCCACCTCAGCCAGGTCTATCTTGCCGTGGTTTCCGCAACGGTGGCTGATGACCCGGCCAACGCTGAGTTGGGGGCGGATGCGTACATCCCCAAGGGACCCATAGTGGAGATGTCCGAGGCCATTCTAAACGCGGTGGCTCAGGCCGATCGCGGAACCTCCCAGGACCCTGGGGAAGCACTGTCAGGTCTAATGAACCTGACCCGCCGATCGATAACAAGGGAACTCCTGGCCAATCAACGGCACCTCGAAACCATCATCAACAACCTATCCGAGGGGATCCTGGAGTTGAGCCTCGATGGAAAGGTTATCTTTGCCAACAACAGCGCGCTGTCTCTATTTGGAGGGCATGAAGAGCGAATCTTGGGATACCCGTTCTCCGGTTTGTTTGAGGAAGACGATCGGAAAAAAATCGAAGAGATCGTCGCCGGGATCGGCGCGGGTGGCCCGGAAATCATCGATCCGGTTAACATTCAGTTTAACGACAAAACCCTGGCGCTCAAGATCCTGCCGATTGAAGAGGACATGGTCTGGTACATCATTGTGATCGTGTCACATGCTACAGATTGAAAAAGAGCGATGGTTCAAAACGCTCCATCCTTTTAAGACAATGTCATCCTGACATCATAGGCTTCTTCACCGGGATCCCGGTGAATGGCGAATCCGAGCTTTTTGGCCAGCTTCAGCATCTGCGTATTTTGGGGGAGGATGGTTCCCCAAATCGTGCGCATTCCCTGTTTTTCTCCGATAAACAGTAGATGCCTCATCAGGGCCGCACCGATCCCTTTTCCCTGCCACGCATCCCTCACCACCACCGCGAACTCGGCTTCCTCCCCGCCGGGCCTGCGCACCAGACGGGCGTGGGTAAACACCACCAGCATCTCATGGGACAGGGACTTGAGGGGAGTGAAGAACCGGGAATAGATGGTTTCTTGTGACAAAGATTCAAAGAGCTGAACCAAAAGGGGGGCGTCCTCGGGTCTGATGGGGCGCATGAAAAGGCGGATGCCCCCTGCTGTGGTCGCGGTCAATTCGTATTGGTTGGGATAGGGGCTGATGACAAGATGGTGAGGGCTCGAAACCTCGGACGGCTCAATCACGACCCGTGCATCCACGGCTAGGATCCGTTCCGTCTCGATGATCATGGGGTTGATATCCAGCGCTGCGATTTCCGGAAAATCCGACACCAGTTGGGATAGTCGGATCAGGCTCTCTTCCAGAAGGTCCAATCTGGCGGGCGGTTTGTTTCGATACCCCTTGAGCACGCGGAAAATTTTTGTGCGTTCCATGAGTCGCCGGGCCAGCAGGCGGTTCAATGGGGGCAGGGCAATGGCCTGATCTTTCAAAATTTCGGTCATGACACCGCCCATGCCGAAGAGAATCACCGGACCGAAGAGGGGATCTCGCTTGCTCCCCAAAATCACCTCATAGTTATGAGGATCGACCATCGGCTGAACAGAGACACTCAAGTGTTCCGCTTCCGGGTGATATGCACGGGCGCTTGATATAATTTGGTCAAAGGCCGCGCGGATATCTTCATCCGAACGGAGGTTAAGCCGGATTCCACCGGCATCCGATTTGTGAGAAATGTCCCTGGAATGAACCTTCAGGGCAACCGGATATCCCATGTCTCGGGCAAGAGAGAGCGCCTCGGCTACATCCTCGGCCACCCGGGTGGGATTCACCCAAATACCGTAGGCCCTCAGGAGTGCTTTGGATTCGGTTTCCGTCAAGAGCGAGAAACCGGCCTTCAACGCCCCCTTCACAATCCCCTGGGCCTTTTGGCGATCGAACTTGAAACGCCGGTCCCGTCGCGGCGGGATTTCCTGAAGCACCTCCAGATTCCGCTTGTAGCGGTACATATGAACAAATGCCACCACGGCCCGCTCGGGTGTTTCATAGGTGGGAATTCCTTCACGGTTCAATATGCGCCGGCCGTCTTCAACGCTTTCTCCTCCCATCCATACGGCGAAGATGGGTGGACAGGGCCTGGAACGGATGAGTTGTGAAACGGCCTCGGCCACGGCGGTCCCGCTGCTCAGGGCCTGGGGCACGAATATGATGACCAGTGCGTCGATCTCAGGAGCGGAAAGACAAATCTCCATGGCGTGTTTCCACCGTTCCGGAGGGGCATCACCCAGGATATCCACTGGATTGGCGTGGCTCCAGAAGGCCGGAAGGACCTGATCCAGTTTGTGAACGGTTTCCCGGAAAAGTGCTACCGGCTCGAGATCATGGGTGGACAGGGCGTCTGCCGCCATCACCCCGGGGCCGCCGCCGTTGGTGATGATGCCCAGGCCCGGACCTGCGGGCAGCGGCTGTTTGGCCATCAGTTCGGCACAGTCAAAGAGCTCGCTGATGGTCTCCACCCGTTGAATGCCCGCACGCCTGAAGGCTGCATCATATATGATATCCTCGCCCGCAAGGGCACCCGTGTGCGAGGACGCGGCTGCCGCCCCGGCCCTGGATCGTCCCGATTTTAATAAGACGATGGGTTTGACCCGCGATATGGCCCGGGCCGCGCTCATGAACTTCCGCACGTAGGTCAGACTTTCAATGTATAAGACAATGCTGCGCACATTCCCTTCATCTCCCAGGTAGTTGATCAGGTCCCCGAAATCCACATCCAGCATGGAACCGATACTTACGAAATGACTGAACCCGATCCCTTCCCGCACGGACAAATCAAGAATGGCCGCACAGATGGCGCCACTCTGGGAAATGAAGGCCATTTTACCGGACAGGGGCATGATGCTCGAAAAGCTTGCGTTCAATTTCGCCCCGGAAGATATGATCCCCATGCAATTTGGGCCGATAATCCGAAGATCCCCCTTAGCCGCTTCCTTCCGGATTTTCGACTCCAGGTCCCGTCCCTTGTCGCCGATCTCCTTGCCGCCGGCGGAGAGCACAATGGCGCCGGGGATATGGGATTGGACACATTGGCGGACAATGTCGGGAACCGTTGCAATGGGGGTCCCGATGACCACCAGATCGACGGGGGTATCAATGTCCGTAACAGCGCCATATGTGCTCAGACCATAGATGGTTTTGCGTTTGGGGTTTACCGGGATAATCCGTCCTTTGAACCCTCCGTTAACCAGGTTTTGCATGACGGAGTTGCCGATGCTCTTCGTCCGCTCGCTCGCCCCCACCACAGCCACCGAAGAGGGCGCAAATATTCTTTCCAGATGATGTATGCTCACGTTTCTCGACCCTTAAGGTCTGGGTTCATTACATTTGGGAGATCCTCTGCCCCGCCGGGGCGGGACTGCGGGGTTCTTCAATTGGGTGATTAGCCCTCATGACGGTATTCTTTTCCCCAGGCGTTGAAGGGAAAATAGATGAGTATGTCCAAGGGGCCATCCGATTTTGGTTTAGGTCTTGCCGGGTATGGGATTCCCAATGCCTGCACGCGTTAGCTGCGCAAATTCTGTGCCATGATGGGTCATTCAGGCAACCAAATGATTTTATTTACGATTCGGAATACACCATGTGGGGAGGTAACGCAGTCCGCCTCCATAAACCTGTTGACTTTTTTTACAAACTGTAAAGGGCAAACACGGTTACGGGAAGCGCTAAAATTGTCTTCCCATCCCACAACTCCACCCGACCCTGTCATCCCTGTTAAACTTGTCCGGAAATTTTACACTCTGTAAAGATTCGGGCCACAGGAAACGTTCTAAGACGCCTCCCTGTTTTGGAAAACGTCTAAATAGCCATACAATTTCAACCCCTTATCCAAATACAATCTAAACCATTGTGGCATGCTTTATGCTTATTTGCACACAGAGAAGAGCGGCATTCTTTGCATCGAAGTTGCGGATCATATAAGCGCAAAGCGAACGACGCGCCTCATACAATCAACAAGAAAAGAGGAGGAGTGAGATGGAAATGCGAGAACTGGTGCCCTAGACGCGGCGAGGAGAGGTGGCGCGGCTGAGAAATGAAATGGACCACGCCTTTGATCGGTTTTTTGACTGGGGGCCCTTTGGGGGTGTTGTGGAAGGCGGCATGTGGAATCCGGCCCTGGATGTCTCCGAGACCCCCAAACAGGTGGTGGTCAAGGCCGAACTGCCGGGAATGGATCCCAAGGACATCGACATCTCCCTTCATGACAACGTGCTGACCCTACAGGGCGAACGCAAGC
>JARRPY010000083.1:0-12245 GCA_037382425.1 Deltaproteobacteria bacterium | reverse complement strand
GTATTGCCTGACGACTCCTGAAGCCGCGTCCAGAACGAAGCGACACAGTATAATTGTCGTGGAGACGGACAGGCCGGGATACGAGGCGGACAAGATGGAAGGAAAGATGGGGCTGAGATGCTCGGATACGGCCATGGTGTATTTCAATTCAGTGAACGTCCCAAAGGAAAATCTGGTCGGTCAGGAGGGAAAGGGTTTTATCCAATTGATGCATTTTTTTGATCATTCCCGTGCCTATGTGGCTGCGCATGGGCTGGGCCTGGCCCAGGGTGCTCTGGACATGGCGTTAAAGCAGGCCAAAACCAGGCATCAGTTCAACCGGCCCCTGGGCGCCTTTCAAGCCACACAGTTCAAGATCGCAGAGATGGCCACCAAAATTGAGTCCGCCCGGACCATGGTGTACAAGTCCGCCTGGTTATTGGATCAAGGGAGGCCAGATACCGCTCTCACCGCCATGGCCAAGCTTTATGCCTCTCGGGTCGCGGTGGAAGTGGTCGATGAGGCGTTGCAACTTCACGGCGGCTATGGCTATTTCAACGATAGTGACATCGAACGGTTCTATCGCGCCGCCAAGGTCCTCGAGATATACGAAGGGACCAAGGAGGTGGAAAAAATCGTCATTGCCAGGGAACTCTTGGGATCTATTGGACACTAGGTCCACGGATTGGCTTCTCGATCTGGACGGATATGACAGCAGTGAAAACTGAAGATTCAGCGTATCTAAAAGCGGTTCAGCGCCTCTATGGACTCCAGAAGTACGGCATCAAATTCGGCTTGTCCAAGACCAAGAACCTGCTCGAAAAATTCGGTAACCCCCACGAGGGTCAGCGATACCTCCACATCGCCGGGACCAACGGCAAAGGGTCTGTGGCCGCATCTGTCGGATCGATCCTGAAAGCGTCGGGCCTGAAGGTTGGGTTTTATTCCTCCCCTCATCTCGTTCGATTTACGGAGCGGTTCAGCATCAACGGACTCGAGATGGATCAACGCACGGCCACGGGGCTCATCAACGAGGTGTGGGGCGCCTTTGTACAAGAAGAACCGCCCACGTTCTTTGAGGTGACCACGGTCATGGCGCTTATGTATTTTGCACGGGCCGAGACCGACTTGGCCATCATGGAGGTGGGGATGGGCGGTCGGCTGGACGCCACCAACATCATCACCCCGCTTGTATCCGTGATTACCGGTATCGGCATGGAACATCAGGCCTTCCTGGGTTCCCGGCTTGTAGACATCGCCCGCGAAAAGGGCGGCATTATCAAACCCGGCGTGGATGTGGTCACTGCGGCAACGCAACCGGCGGTCATCAGGGTTCTTGAAGCCATCGCATCGGAAAAGGGCGCACCGTTGTGGCGCGTCGGAAAGGACCTCAGATACCGTGTAAATGAAAACGGTTTTCATTACAAAGGGCCCACGCTTCATCTGAAGGGTCTCAAGCCGGGGCTCAATGGCGCCTTCCAGAACAGAAACACGGCCTTGGCCCTGGGCATTGTGGAGCGACTCATTGATAAGGGATATGTCGTGTCTACAGCCGACATCGCCCACGGTCTGGCAACCACGCGCTGGCCGGGAAGGATGCAGATTGTGGGGGAACGGCCCCTCATTATTCTGGACGGCGCACACAACCCGCCAGCCGTACGGGCCCTGGCCCGTTCGCTACGGTCCGGATTCATTTACAAGCGGATGATTCTGGTGGTTGGCGTTATGGCGGATAAAGCCATTTATCAACTGCTCAAAGGGATCGTGCCGCTGGCGGACTATGTCATCTATACCCGGCCGGTCTATGAAAGGGCCGCACCGCCGGATCGGCTCATGGCCGCTTCACAACCCTTTGGAAAACCAGGAGAAGCCATTCATCCCCTAAACCGGGCGTTAACACGCGCCAGAGAGCTGGCCGATCCTGACGACATGATCCTGGTGTGTGGTTCTCTCTTTACAGTGGGTGAAGCGCTCACCTATTTTGATCCGGACCTCTACCGTCCGGACAGTTGAGTCGAATACTCCGTACGGGTTGCTGGTTGTTCACTTCCGGTTCCCGATTTTTGCTTGAACATGTCCGGCCTGGGCCACGCCGGATCCTGGCGGACGGATTACGAGTTTGGATCCCCATTAGAAAAGGAACGCATCATTACTCATCCGGATCGAAATATCTGTATCTTCACGGCGGTTCCCCTGTTGCTCTGGTTTTTGCTGATGCCTGGTGCCCTGTGGGCCACTGACCTTTTATCCTCGGTGAAGTCTTTGGAAAAGAGCCAGTCCCCATGGAAGCTCTCGGCCGATCGCCTCACGTATAAGGCCAAGGAGGGTACGTATATCGCTGAAGGACACGTGGTCATCTCCAAAGACAATCAGTCCCTTCACACTGAGTATGCCTCCTATAATGTCAATACAGGGATCGTTTCCCTCTCCGGAGGTCTCCTACTGGAGACAAACGGGGACACCCTCACGGGAAAAGAGGGCACATTCAACCTCAACACCCAGACGGGACGCGTCGTAGAGGGGGCCCTTTTTTTGAAGAAAAACCATTACTATATCAACGGCAGACTTCTGGAAAAAGTGGGGCCGGATACCTATGAGGTGGAGGATTGCAGCGTAACCACCTGTGATGGGACCAACCCGGACTGGCGTATCACCGGATCTCAAATCAGGGTAACCATCGAGGGATACGGAACGGTGAAACACGCCGCGTTTCGGGTACGGAATCTACCCATCGTCTATATCCCCTACATGATCTTCCCTGCAAAAACCCGTCGTCAGACAGGACTACTCCCTCCCCGCGTCGGCTATTCCACGTTGAACGGCGGTGAAATAGAAGTCCCCTTTTTCTGGGCCATTTCCGATCAGGTCGATGCAACCTTCTATCAACGTTACATGAGCCACCGGGGATACATGCAGGGGGCGGAGTTCAGATATCTCGAATCCGAAACCTCCAAGGGTGTCTTTGAATCCGATATCCTTTCCGACAAGAAGAAGGAAAAGGACATGAATGATGAAGACGCCCTGGACATCAGCCCTTATGCGCGAACGAACACCACCCGATACTGGCTCAGAGGAATGGCCGATCAGGACCTTCCCCTAGGGATCAATGCCCGATTCGACGCCGACTACGTGAGTGATCAGGACTACCTCAGGGAATTTGAAAGCGAGCTTTTTGGTTTTTCCAGCCGAACGGACCTGGCCGATGAGTTTCATCGCCCTGTTCAGGAAAACCGGTCCCCGACGAGACGGTCCGCCCTCAGGCTCAGTCGCGATGGAGAGAATTACGCCCTTCAGGGAAGCACCAGTTACTATCAGTACATGGGAGATCCGTCTTTAAAAAACGATGTCCAGCAGCCGCTGGGGATGGCATCGGACTACGATTATGTTTGGAGTGATGACGCGACGCGCGGTCATAGCCTGTCCATTTCTCCCGAAATCACCTTTCCCCTCTGGCTTGGGCCCTATGTCGAATTTGAGCCCTCTTTTAAATACACCTATGACGCACTCAGGGTGGACAACACGGATGGCAGTAAAGCGGATCAATATCAATCTGCCTACGAGGCCCGGGCCCGGTTGGCGACCAATGCGGAACGGGTCTATTCTCTTGACTGGGCCCAGGTCAAGAAAGTTCGGCATAAGATATCCCCGACCTTTTATTACACCTACAGGGGATACCGTACGAATCAAGATGATGACCCCTGGTTTAATCCCATAGACTATGATGACTACGGCAGCCCTTGGTTTGATTTTACGGACCAGTGGGAGGAGGAGAATCTCTCGCGGAACCGAATATCTTTTGCCCTCGAAAACTTCCTCGATGCCCGCCTCGAGAACGAAAAGGGTGCGGTGGATTACCGCCAGTGGGTAAACTTCAAGTTGATTCAGGGATACGATTTCGATGAGGCACGGCGCAGCACAGCGACGGGCGATGGCAAGGAACCATTTACCCCGCTCGCCGCGCTATTGGTGGTTACCCCATTCCCTGCCCTGGATCTGCGGGCGAGCACCGCGTGGGATCATTATGAAAAACAGTTTTCGCGCACAACGGTTTCAGGTGAACTGACGGTCCAGCGGCTGGGTGGGCTGAGAGATCGCTATCGCGTCAATTATCAATATTACGCCGATGAGACCGAGGGCCAAACGAACGTCAATTTGATGGCCGACATAAATCTGGTGCATGGGTTTTCCGTGGGGGGATCTTTTCAGAGAGATCTGAATAAAGACCAGAATATCGTAACCGCGGGGTGGGTCGGATACCAGAGCCAATGCTGGGGAATCAAGTTAGGTGCCCAAAAGGAGTATAATCAGACCAATATCCTCCTGGTGTTGCGGCTCGTGGGGCTCGGTGATACAGGAGAGTGGTGATGTGTGCCGATCTTGTGATGTTCAGTGGGTCCTTCCGGCCATCCAATCCAGGAGAATGACCACTAAAAACCCCAAGCCCATCAGCCCTAGAGCCATGACCACCTCGGCGCTGAACCCGTTGGGAAAGGCATTCACCTGTACAACGGGTATCACCTCCCCATGTCTGTCCGCAGCGGTTTTTATGGTTTCCTTCCACGGCCAAACCTTTCTGAGTGAACCCAACATGAGGCCGATCAGAAACGCCACCATGATGTCGTGATACCTCTTGAGGAGCCATCCCAGTAGACGGGAAAACGCGATGATACCCGCGACGGCCCCTGCCGTGAAGATTAAAAGAATCCCGAAGTCCCGCTGGTTGACGGCCTCCAGGATATATTGATATTTTCCCATCAAGACCAAGATAAATGAACCGGAGATGCCCGGAAGAATCATGGCGCAGATGGCGGTCGCGCCGGAAATAAATAAGAATAGGGGATGATTGGGCGTATTGCCGGGAACGATTCCCACGAGGAAATAGATGCCGAGCATACCCAGGAAAAATGAGATCCAGGTGCTGGCCCCCCACCGCTTGATCCGTGGGACGACCGTAAACACGGAAGCGAGAATGAGGCCCAGAAAGAAGGACCAGATGAGGACCGGTTGGTTATCCAGGAGCCAAGCGAGTCCTTGGGCCAGGGTGAATATGGCCAGAAGAATCCCGATGCCCACGGAAAGGAGAAACTGCCAAGAAACCGCATTGAGGCATTCCCGAATTTGGAGGGTAAAGAGGAGCCTGGCGCTTCTCATGTTAAAAGACCGTATGGCATCAATCAGATCTTCATAGATTCCCATGATGAATGCCATGGTCCCGCCGGAGACGCCGGGCACAACATCCGATGCCCCCATACAGAATCCTTTGGCAGCCAACAACAGATATTGCTTAACACTGCGGCTGTTCTGATCTTTGACTTTCAGTGCCATATTGGGAAGCCTTGTCTCAAACAAAAAGAATGATCGCCAAGCCCGCCATCCAGCAATAGGGCGCGAAATAGTAGAGATGCCCTGCTCTGATCATCCCCATCAAGATTCTTAAGGCCAGTAAACCGACGAGTGCGGACGTAATAAACCCCAGCAGCAGGGGGACGGCGCCGACTCTGCCCAGCGCCTCTGCGTTCAGTTGAAGCGCCACCGCGCCCACGATGGCCGGAATTGACAGGAGGAAGGAGAAACGCCCGGCCATATCCCTGTTGAGTCCCAGCAACAGGGCGCAAACAATGGTGGCACCGGAGCGGGAAATTCCAGGCATAATGGCCAATCCCTGGGCGGTTCCTACGGCCAACGCCATCAGAGGGGTCACCTGGTTGCGCGTGTTATGAGATCGAGGAATCAATCGCGTGATACCCACGATTCCGCCGGTACACAAGAGCATGGCCCCCGCTATGATGACAGATGAAAAAAAGGGTTCGATCCAATCCTTGAAGATGAACCCCATCAACGCGGTAGGGAGAGATCCGATGATCACCATCAAGGTGACGGAGGCATGTCGATTGCATTTAAAGGACATTCCTTCTTTACGTGTGATAACCGCCCAGGTCTCTTGACACATTTTTTTGAGATCATCTCCGAAAAAAATGCAAACAGCCATGAGGGTACCCATATGCAGCGAAGTATCCAGAAGGAGTTCGGGCTCCTTAAATCCGAGGAAATGTTCAAAGAGCACCAGATGTCCCGAACTGCTCACCGGCAGAAATTCCGTCAGACCCTGAACAATTCCCAAGAGTATGGTTCCAAAGTCTGTCATGTAGACCAACCAAAAAAAGAGGGTCTACAGATTCTCCCTGAATCCGTAGGCCCTCTTTAAGTCGCTAAAAGATACGCTGAAAAGCGAGAATGGAATCGAGAAATGAATGCCTCAAATGGTCCTGCCCAGGTGATTATCAGCCCAGCATCTCCTTTAGGCCCTTCAATGGACGAATCTTTACCACTCTTCTTGCAGGTTTTGCCTTGATGGTCATCTCCTCTCCCGTAAAGGGGTTCACGCCCTTTCGTGCCTTGGTCGCCTTCTTTTGTTTGACTTCAATCTTCAACAACCCCGGCAGAGTAAACTGACCGGCGCTCCGCTTCTTGACATGACGTTCGATAAGAACGCCCAACTCCTCCAACACGGCGGAAACGTTCTTCTTTGTAAGATTGGTATTCTCTGCTATTTCGTTTACCATTGCTGCCTTGGTCATCGGTTTTTGGACCGCCGATACCTTTCTCTTTGCCGGCTTCTTTGCTGCTCCCTTGGCGGGGCTCTTCTTGGCTGCCATACATCTCTCCTTTCCTCTAAATTGTGTTTTGTCAGTCCCCATCTGAACACCCCTGAACTCGGATGGGCCTAAAAACTAAGGGGCAAAGGGGCCATCCCTTCTGAAAAATAATGATTAAAGCTATTTTCACAGCTTGTCAACTATTTTTGTATTATTCAATCTATTTTTCTCCGTCGAACACGGTCCTGACTAATTCAGAGAAGACGTACTTAACCAACTCCCCTCACCGCCGCTTAGACCTGTTAGGTTTTTTAAAACCGTTTACCTGCAATGATTAATGGAATTTTCGTTGGGATAAAAAGGGCATTGAAGATCGCATATTGCGAACCGTTTCGGGATCGATGTCCGCAATAACCAGCCCCTCGCTTTGCCCCCCCGAGGCGATGACTTCCCCACCAGGATCGATAATGGCTGAACCGCCCGTGAATCGCAGCCCCCCGCCTTCACCGACCCGATTGACACCGACGACATAGCACTGGTTCTCGATGGCACGGGCCCTGAGAAGCAGATCCCAGTGCTTCTGGCGCTCGGTTGGCCAGGAAGCGATGACGAGGAACAGCATGCATTTATCCGCCAGCATCCGAAACACCTCTGGAAACCGTAAGTCGAAACAGACCAGACATGCTGTCCTGAAAGGTCCCAGATCGAACAGGACCGTCCGTTCACCGGCTTGGTAATGCTCATCTTCATCAAGAATCGCTATTTGATGAATCTTGGCGTAACGCGCAAGATCCTTCCCAGATGGGCCCACGGCCAACGCCACATTCTTGGGTTTTTGGGTTGTCTCTGCCAAAGCGAATCCGCCGACGACATCCATCTTTAGCTCACGAGCGAGGGCCCTCAACAGGGTGGGCGTGGGACCATCCTTTGTTTCCGCCGTAACATCGGTGTCCATGGAAAACCCTGTGGAGAACATCTCGGGAAAAATCACCACGTCCGCGCCTGCCTTTTTTGCGTCCATTGCCAGCGCGCGTGCATGGGCGTGGTTGGCGGCTTGGTTGTGCCACGAGATATTCATCTGTGCGGCTGCTATCCTCATCTGCGCCACCTCCTGAGCCGACGGATGGCTTCTTTCAATGTCTCCTCCTTCTTACAAAAACAGAATCGCGCCAGGTTTCGTCCCGAACCCCTTTCCTCCCAGAAACAAGAACAGGGAATCGCCGCAACCCCTCCCTTTTCCGGTAGCATACGGCAGAACGACACATCATCATCATAGCCTAAGGAAGTGATGTCCACCAAGAGATAATATGTGCCCTCGCATGGATAAACCGTGAATCCCAGGTCAGATAAGGCGTCTGATAACATATCCCGTTTTTTGAGATAATCCCGACATAACTGATCGTAATAGGTATCCGGAAAATCCATGGCAAAGGCCATGGCCTCCTGCAGTGCGGACTGTCCGCAGAAGGTAATAAACTGATGACTCATTCTGACCGCCCGGGTAAGCGCGGGGGATGCCGTCACATAGCCGATTTTCCACCCGGTCATGGAAAAGGTCTTGGCCGTGGAGGAAATTACAAATACGCGCCCTTTCATGGAAGGGAGATTCAGCAATGTCACGTGTTGTCCGTCGTACACCAGGTGTTCATAAACCTCATCGGCGATCATGAAGGCGTCGTGCTCATGGCACAATGTTCCGATAAACGCCAACTCTTCCTTTGTGAATACCTTGCCACACGGATTCTGAGGATTATTAATCACAATGGCGCGGGTATTGGGTCCGAATGCATCCGACAGGCGTTCCTTCGGGAGGTTGAAATGGGGGGGTTCCAAGGAAACGTATCGAATGTTTGCCCTTGCCAGGGCGGCTATGGGCGCGTAGCTGTCGTAGGCGGGCTCCAGAAGGATCACTTCATCCCCGGGCTCAAGAATACCCAATAACGTGGCGCATAATCCTTCGGTTGCCCCGGCCGTCACCGTGATTTCCTCATCCGGATCCACGTCCACCCCATAAAACCGTTTCATCTTACGGGAAATGGCATGCCGAAGTTCGGGAATGCCGTAAGACAAGGCGTACTGGTTGGGGCCTCGCCGTATGGCATCCGCAGCCCGGCTGCGAATCTCCTCTGGCCCATCAAAATCAGGAAAGCCCTGGGACAGATTCACTGCATCATACCGGTTAGAGAGGAGGGTCATCTCCGTAAAGATGGATGTTCCATATGGCCGGAGCGCCTTAACCACCACTTCTTTGTTCTCTTGCATATCCACTGAATTTACTCACTCTCCGATTTGTTCGTACGCATCCTTCCGAGCCAGAAGGGCCGCACCCAGTGCACCGATAATCTGTGGCTCTGCATACACGTGGATGGGTTTACCCAGTTTTTCCTCCATGAGTTTTACAACGCCCCGGTTCTTGGCCACTCCCCCACTCATGGTGATGTCCGGATGCACGCCCACGGACGTTACCATACTGAACACCCGGCTGATAATCGCACGATGCAATCCCCGGATGATTTCCTCCTTGGGGTGATTTCGTGCGACCAGGGACACCACTTCACTTTCAGCAAAAACCGTGCATACACTGCTGATGATCGCCTCTCCTTCCGCCCTTTCCGAAAGGGGGCCCATATCATCGAGCGCCACCCCCAGCTTGGCGGCCATTACCTCAAGAAAGCGGCCGGTGCCTGCCGCACACTTGTCGTTCATGCTGAAATCCAGCACCTTCCCGCCTTCACCCACTCGGATAACCTTCGAATCCTGGCCTCCGATATCGATAACGGTATGGGCATCCGGAAACAGATGTTGCGCCCCTTTGGCGTGACATGAGATTTCAGTCACTCGCTTATCCGCGAAGGGAATAGACACACGACCGTACCCCGTTGCAACCAGGCGTTTGATCTGATCACGACCAATATCCGTTTCTGAAAGAGCCCTTTTCAGGGCCGCCTCGCCGGCCTCTGTGCTGTTTGCCTCGGTAGGGAGAATGGCATAACCGATGATGTCTCCCGCCGAATCCACAAGCACTGCCTCGGTACTGAGCGATCCCACATCAATTCCAGCAAAACAGGTGAATGTTTCCACATTACTCTCCAATGGCCTCGAAAAAAGCCTCCAAACGGGTACGCGTCTGTTCTTCTGAATAGGCCCGATAATCGGTTATATCCGCTTCAACAATCACGGATGGGACACCCAAACGCTCCAAGAGAAGCCGTTTGAGATCGTATTGCCCCACTGAATAGGGCTTGCAACTCTTCGCCGAATGAATGACGAGGCCGTCCACTTTGTAAGACTTGATAAGCGATTCCATGAGCTGAAGCCGATGATTCAGGTTATTATTGAGGACCACCAGGCTGTATGCCTTGGCCATGGACTGAAACGGGCGCTCTGCATGAAGGTGGGGGATGGTCTCGGCCCAGGCATTGGTATACGTGGCGGTGACGAAATTCATCCCTTTTTCGGCAAACAGATTCGAGAAATCACGCACTTTGTACCAAATGGCGATATTGTCCCACATCAACCGCTTCCTCTCGTGCGTGATCGCGCCAATACCCTTCGCCACCCTGTCCCTCAGCTCTTCCAACAGGGTTCGATAGTATGCTAAGGTTACGGGAAGCCCCCTCAGGGAGACAATAGGTGCCATGTGGACAAAGGCATCAAATATGGTCATGGGAGCGGGGCTGGCTTTCATGGTGGCGAGCACCTCTCCCCAGGTCAGCGACGCCTCCTTTCCCATCTCCACCATTTCTCTGAACTTCCCTTCCTTAAATGCGCAACCCGACACCGCTTCCAGTGTGGGGATCATCTCTTCGAATTGTTGGACCATGTAGTCCACATCCACATCGTTGATTTCACCAAAGTTATAAGGGGTGTCAAACAGGATGAGGGGAATTTTCAATTCATGGGAAAGGACCCTGTACCAGTAGACCACGGTTTGACAGATGTTGTTTGACGCAAACAACAAATCGGGTTTGGGGAGCCTACCCACCGGTGTTTTGCCGGAAAGAAAATGGCCCAGGTCTATCCTGGCATAGGAACACAAATCTTGATGGTAGCCGTTTTCTTCGGCGATGCTGCAGAGTTCAGGACCCATTCGTTTGGCGCCGCACAAAGCCCCATGATTTTCAGGGTATACGGTGTAAAAACCAAAAGGTCTCAGCATCTCCACGGGCGCTCCGCTGGTCACCCAGGCCACGGGTTTTGCCCCTTCGGCATATCGAGAGAGAAAATAGTGACGGGTCATAATCTCTTTGAGCCGAGGCGCGCATTTAAGCGGTGGACCGAAACGGGGATCCGGCGAGCGTTTCCTTCTTTTTCTCGCCTTCCGGCCCAAACCCATAACAATGGGGGCGCCCACGTCTTTCATGAAGGTGTAGGTAAACCGTTTGGCTGCCGACATGGCTCCCCTACCCTATTGCGCTCGTTTGGTGAATTTCTTGTCCGAAGATCACCCCTCGGTCCCCTCTCTATATTCTCGTCTCTTCCAGCTTAGGAATTCGCTCGATTACTGTCTCCGTCAACTGATCATTTCCACGAACGCCTCCACGCGGGTGCTCAGCTGCCCGGTCAAGCCTTGGTTGACCTCCACATCCAACATCAGTACGGGCAAACCCAATTTCTTAATCGCCTCTGACACGAGCGGTACATCAAAAAGCTCAGGCTCACAGAATTTGACCATATAGAATATGACGCCCTTGGCTCCGCATTCATCGATTTTCTTTGTAAGGGCATTGATCCTTTCGTCAACAGGGGCGTCTTTTGTCGTGCATGGGGGAAGAGAAAAATATTGATCTGCCAAGGCTTCAAGAGAATCTTGATGTTCTCTCCCTGTCAAACTCAATCTTCTTCCGCAATTGATAAAATCGTCGTCCGCAACTCGAACCCCGAGATGGTCCAACAAAGAAAGGAGTTCCGGCGGATTGGGAAGAACCCCGCTCAGAATAACTGCGGGATCAGATGATGCCTCCCCTCTGGTTTGAACCAAAAACGAGTCCAGCAATGGGATGAAATCGTCGGGATGAAGATATTCATTTCGCCTAAGGGTGCGATAAAAATCCTCGTTGGTTGCGCTCAGTGTCCCGTTTCTTCTTTGCCTGTATACCTCATTGAGCAATCCCTCAAGCACCTGCCCCTGATTTACGCGCGCTTTGAGTTCCTGGGGGTCCATGGGGCCCATGTCCTTTTCGAGAGCGATGATGAACCTCTTGAGCTGTTCAAGGTAATACCTTCTGGAGGACGCTTTGTAGGGGGCCTTGGGATGGTAGAAGAAATAACACGGCTTTCGAACTTCCAAATAGTCGTTGACAATGGACGCTAAATTTTGGATGGAGTCACAGGTGTGTGGAAATAGGAAACCGTCCACAAACTCGCATTTCCCCGACAAGATCAGTTCCAACCCTGATTTGACCACGGAGCAGATATAGGGCTGAAGATGCGCGTTGGCTCGGCTTATCTCCCCCGGCGGGTCCCATATCTCAGCAGGCGTTATGTTCATTGCCCAGAGAATTTCCTTGGGATACTGCGCGGGAAATACGCCCAGAAGCCGTCTGCCCATTTCTTTTTGGGCGAGGAGATATTCTTTGCGCTTTTTCATCTCTTTAGCATGCTCACCATTGTCGGATATCTCTCAAATCAGGGGTCTCAATGTAGGGTAATTGAAGACGGCATGTCAAG
>JARRPY010000082.1:0-8913 GCA_037382425.1 Deltaproteobacteria bacterium | reverse complement strand
GTTTGAACCCCTTATCCATTTCATGCTTGACCACATGGTAGTAATCCAAAGACCTTTCGCGAGAACAGCTTATGGCCACCCTGTCCACGCCGATTTCCGGTCTCAGGGATCCCCACAACGATTTCTTCTCGGGGGGATGCGGGGGACAGGCGACTCGGATGCCCTGTTTTTGGAGCATGGCACAAAAATGGATGTCTTCGCCAAAGCTCTTGAGCAGAGGCGGCTCATCCCAGAAATGTTTGGCCCACGCTTTTTTAAAGAACCAGCAGTGACCCACCACATCCACCCATTCCAATCGATCATTTTTGGCCTCCCACCCCATTCTGGGTTTCTCGGACCGTACGGACATGTCCTCTAATCCGAGGAACCTAAGGCCTATGGTTCCCAGAATGCAGTTTTCCCTTTGAATATGGTCCAAACAATTTTCAAACCACTCATTTCCCGGGATGGTGTCATCATCAAAGATACAGACATATTCCCCATCAAGACAAGACGCGATGGAAAATCTGGGAACAATACCGAAGTTATGATCGCATATAATTTTCTTCACCTTATCGGCGTTCTTGAATTTCAGTAATTGCTTCCGCTTTAAGAGTCCGAGTTTGTTGGATGGCTGGTTATACCATAACACGATTTCATGGGGTGAAACAGTCTGAGACAGGATGGAATGAACCTGTTCTTCGAGATACTGGGGCCTGTTCCAAGCCGTCAGGATGACAGATATTTTTGAGAGAGGAGCCATTTTAGCCAGGAATATAGGGGAATTGAATCATCATGTCAACGATTCCCATTTCGTCCGCCTGCGGCGGTTTTTGAAACGATGTCAGTCCCTACTCTCGGACGCGTCCGAACGCACATCATTCCGGTTGCGCCGGGTGGGGATGGCGTGCCTCGTTTTCCGTCTGAAAGCCGTCTGTTGCGTGTTTTCAGCATTTTGACTATACTCAATCCCGCTTATGACGGAATTTCGGTGGATCCTTTTCGCCGGTTTTCGGGCTGAAGGACTCGGATTGGCCGGGTATCTACAAAAATGGCAGATCAGAAGCCCAATGGATAAAAGGAAGCAGGGTATATGAGAGTCGCAGTGGTCATCCCAAAATACGGTTCAGTGGGCGGTGCCGAAGGCTTTGCCTTTGAGCTGGTGGAGCGGCTCGCGGATCGTAAGGGGATCGAAATGCACGTGTTTTCGAATCAATGCCATCCCGGAAAGGCACCGGTCACCTATCATCACGTGCCCATCCTTCGCTTCCCCCGTTTCCTAAGACAAATCAGTTTTGCCTGGGCCGCAAACCGGCTCATCAATCCGTACCATTTCGACATCATCCACACTCACGACCGCATCTTCCGGATGGACCTCTATTCCATGCACGGCATCCCGCATCAGACCTGGATCGAAGAGGCAAGACAGAAGCGGATGACGCTTTTTGACCGGGCCATGGTTGGGGTGGAAAAAAAGGGGTTGAGCAGTGCATCCTGTCCCCTGGTGCTTCCGGTGTCACATCTGGTCAAGGACGAACTGCTCAGGCGGTATGATATTCCCCCGTCCCAGATCAAGGTGGTTCACCCCGGGGTGGCCGGGGAGCGATTCTCCCGTCTGGAGCGGACCGCCTGCCGTCGGGAGGTCCGCCAAAGATATGGGCTTTCTGAAGATGATGTGGTGGGGCTGTTTGTAGGAATGAATTTTGAGATCAAGCGGCTCGGTTTGGTGATGAAGGCTCTGGCTATGTCAGTCACGCAGTCGGATCAGGCCTCCTCATTCAAGCTCCTGGTGGTGGGGAAGGGAGACGAATGGCGATACCGCACACAGGCGAACCGCCTGGGGATCGGTGACCGGGTCATTTTTGCCGGTGTCCGCGAAAGCGTGGAGCCCTATTACCTTGCCAGTGACTTTTTCGTGATGCCTTCCGTGTTTGATACGTTCGGAATGGCGGTGCTCGAGGCCATGGCAGCTGGGTTACCGGTGATCATCTCAAAGAAGGTCGGGGCCAAAGACCTTGTGAAGGATGGAAAAGAAGGATTTATCTTACCGGCTGATCCTTCGCCCCGTGAATTAAGCGAAAAAATGCGCTGCCTCCTTAAGAGCACCGCCCGCCTCGAGATGGGGGACCGGGCGCGCATCAGGGCCCGGCAACATGACTGGGAAAGGGTGTCCAATCAGATGGAAGCGCTCTACAGGCGAGTTGCCCGAACAGGCCCCTCGGAACAATCGCTTGACTAAGCCCCGAATTTAATTACAATTGCGGCATTTGCCATCAGGTATTGCGACGCGTCGTCATCGGGCCGCTAAAGAACCAATTTCTCTTGGCTGTTTCTTTGCCCAGTTGAGGAGACCTGGACGCTGTTGGCGCCGCTCCATGGCATATGATGTCTTTAAGGAGATCGAATCATGAACCGGTATCTGCCGTTGATTTTATTGGGTGTTTTGCTGAATGCCTCGGCCCAGCTTTGTCTAAAACAGGGCATGCGCGCCATTGGCCGCTTCGATTTCTCCCTGAGTAATCTGATGCCCATAGGGGTGAAGGCCGCCTTAAATCCCTTTGTAATTATGGGACTATTGTGTTACGTGATCAGTGTCGGGGTCTGGATGATGGCCCTCTCACGGGTGGATGTGAGTTATGCCTACCCCCTTTTGAGCGTCGGGTATATTGTGACCGCTTTTGCAGGGCAGCTCTTTTTCGGGGAGTCGCTGGGGCCGGTGCGCTGGGCCGGCATACTGATCATCTGCCTGGGCGTCTTTTTGGTGACCAGGAGTGCCTCGTGAAAGAGACGTTTTTGCCGTTCTCGCGGCCGAATATTACCGAAGCGGATATCGCGGCAGTGAGTGAGGTGCTCCGCTCGGGGTGGATTACCACGGGTCCCCGGACCGCCGAGTTTGAAGAGAAATTTGCCGAATATGTGGGGTGCAAACGCGCCATCGCGCTCGCGTCTGCCACAGGAGGCATGCACCTGGCCCTCAGGGCCTTGGCGATCGGCCCGGGAGATGAGGTGATCACCCCCTCCATGACCTGGGTTTCAACGGTGAACTTGATCGTTTTGTCCGGGGCAAGGCCGGTATTCGCGGATGTGGACCGGGATACGCTCATGGTGTCGACTGAATCCGTGGACGCCTGTCTATCCCATAGGACGCGACTGATGGTGCCGGTGCATTTTGCGGGTGCGGCGCTCGATCGGACACCGCTTGCTGAATTGGCCGGTTCAAATGGCGTGTCAATGGTGGAGGACGCGGCCCATGCCCTGGGGGCCGAGAGTGGGGGAACATCCGTCGGTGGTGAAGGGACGTCCATCTTCTCTTTTCATCCCATCAAGAATATCACCACCGGAGAAGGCGGGATGTTTTGCACCAATGATGAGGCATTGGCAGAGCGGATCAACCGGATGAAATTTCACGGCCTCGGGGTGGATGCCTTTGATCGGGAGACGCAGGGTCGTGTCCCCCAGGCCGAAGTCCTGGAACCGGGATATAAATACAATATGACCGATATGGCGGCCGTCTTGGGGGTGCATCAGTTGGCCCGGGTGGACGAGATGAATGAAAGGCGGAAAGCGTTGGCCGAGGCGTATCTCGAGAAATTCTCTGAAATGGATGAGATTTTGCCGCTCGAGGTATCCGAAGCCACCACCCGGCACGCCTGGCATCTGTTTGTCGTGAGGCTGGACACGGATAAGGCTAAAATGAGCCGGGATCGGTTCATGCAAAAACTGAAAGACCGCAACATCGGGACCGGGCTCCATTTCCGTGCCGTCCACCTCCAGAAATATTATGTGGAATCCATGGGATTAAAGCGGGGCATGCTCCCCAATACGGAGTGGAATTCAGACCGGATCTGCTCTTTACCCCTTTTCCCGGACCTGACATTTGATGACGTGGACCGCGTGGCCGAGGCCGTCAAGGATGTGTTGACTCACTAACAGGGTTTTGGGTGTCGGGTTTCAGGAACTGCGGGGAAGTCTTGATGATCAAAAAGGTAAGTGGTTATAATGAATATCGTTTTTTCTCTTCGTCCCTGTTTACCCCGTGAAACCTTTCTTTTTTTGTTTCACTGGGGCGTCCCTGCGCGAAAACATGCTTTATGTAGGCTTACCAAGTGATGAAAAACATAAGCAAAACTCGTCCGTTGAGCATCTCCATCGTCATCCCCGTGTACAATGAGGCGGAAAATCTTCCCGAGCTTCTCAGGCGTTGCCTGAAGGCCTTTGAGACGATGGACAGGCCGTTTGAGATCGTGTTGGTGGACGATGGGAGTTCGGATGGATCGAGGGCATTGATTCAGGCTGCTGCCGACGAACTTTCAGGGAATGTGGTAGGGGTGCTGCTGAATCGGAATTATGGCCAGCACTCGGCCATCATGGCCGGATTTGATGTGGCAAAAGGAGACATCGTGGTGACCCTGGATGCGGACCTTCAGAACCCGCCAGAGGAGGTCCCCCGTCTCGTTCAAAAGGCCGCTGAGGGATTTGATGTGGTGGGGAGTGTACGAGTGCCCAGAAGGGATACCCTCTTCCGGCGGATGGCCTCCTTTATGATCAACAAGGTGGTTCAGAAATCCACGGGCATTCGAATGCACGACTACGGGTGTATGCTCCGGGCCTACAGCCGGTCCATCGTGGAAGCCATGGGTCAGTGCCACGAGCGAAGCACGTTCATCCCGGTACTGGCCAACACCTTTGCCGGAAAGACAGCCGAAATTGAGGTGCGACATGAATGGCGAAAGAAAGGAGAATCCAAATATGGATTCTTCGAACTGATCAATCTTCAATTTGACCTGCTCACGAGTATGACCACCTTCCCCCTACGCCTGCTGAGCGCCATCGGCGGAATCATTTCGGCCCTCGGCGTGGGATTCGGCATCTTCCTTTTTCTCATGCGGGCCATTTATGGCCCTGAATGGGCCGTCGGCGGGGTCTTTACCCTGTTTGCCGTGTTGTTCATATTTATCGGGGCTCAGTTTCTGGGAATGGGGCTTTTGGGGGAATACATCGGGCGCATATACAGTGATGTGAGGGCCCGGCCCCGTTACTTTGTGGAAGGGGTGGTGGGCCGAAGTGAAATGGAAAGGAAATCTTAAATGAAAGCGGTCGTACTGGCCTATCATACGATTGGGTGCGTGGGGATAGAGGCGCTTCTCAGTAACGGTTTTGACATTCAAGCGGTCTTTACCCACACGGATGACCCCGAGGAAACGATCTGGTTCAGGTCCGTTGCCGAGCTTGCGGCATCCCAAAACATCCCGGTTTTTGCCCCGGAGGATATCAATCACCCGCTGTGGATCAAAAAAGTAGACTCCATGGCGCCGGATATCCTCTTTTCTTTTTATTACAGAAACCTCGTGTCAACACCCATTCTGGATATCCCGCCCTCGGGATGTCTGAATCTCCACGGGTCGCTCCTTCCGAAATACCGGGGAAGATGCCCCGTCAACTGGGCACTGATCAATGGGGAAACACAGACGGGTATGACCCTCCATTACATGACGCCCCGGCCCGATGACGGGGACATCGTGTCTCAAGAAGGGGTTCGGATTTCGGCGGAAGATACCGCCAGGTCCCTCTATGACAAGATGGCCGATGCCGCTTCCAGGATGCTGGACAGAGTCCTTCCCCAAATCAAGGCGGGGACGGCCCCCAGGAAACCTCAAGACCCGAGCCAGGCGACCTATTATGGTGGCCGGGGACCGGCGGATGGCGAAATCGACTGGTCCGGTCGTCCCACTGAGATCCGGAACCTGGTCCGGGCGGTGACGCGCCCGTTTCCGGGGGCGTTTAGCCATGTGGGAGACCGGAAGTGCTTTTTCTGGGCCGTGACCGAAGTCGATAAGGCAATGAAGGATGGGGCGCCGGGCACCATCCTGTCGGTAGACCCACTGATCATCGCATGTATGGATGGGGCCCTGCGGGTCGATTTCGGCCAGGTGGAAAACGGTGTGTATATGAGCGGGAACCAGCTTGGGGCCGAATTGAACCTGATGGAAGGAATGTGTTTCGGCGCGTGTGTCAGTAAACAGGCTGCTGCGGCCAGAAAAAAGCGGATCCTCATATTGGGGGTCGATGGATTCATCGGCAATGCCTTAAGCGAAAGGCTACTGGAGAGCGGACAATATGACGTCCACGGGATGGACCTACAATCCAACTATATCCAACGGCTCCTCGGAAAACCCGGTTTTTTCTTCGATGAAGGCGACATTTCCATTCACAGGGAATGGATCGAATACCATATCCGAAAGTGCGATGTGGTGATCCCCCTGGTCGCCATCGCCACCCCCATCGAATATACGCGCAATCCTATCCGGGTGTTTGAACTCGACTTCGAGGAGAATCTCAGGGTGGTCCGGTACTGCGTCAAGTACAAAAAGCGGATCGTCTTCCCGTCCACCTCCGAGGTGTACGGAATGTGCGATGATGCGGATTTCGATGAAGACCACTCCCGGCTGATCCAAGGTCCCATTCGCATGCAGCGATGGATTTACTCTTGCTGTAAACAATTGCTGGACCGGGTGATCTGGGCCTACGGATACGAGAAAGGGCTCCAGTTTACCCTGTTCAGACCGTTTAACTGGATTGGGCCACGATTAGACAGCCTGGAATCGGCCCGTATCGGCAGTTCCCGTGCCATCACCCAGCTTATTTTGAATCTCGTGGAAGGAACCCCGATCCAGCTGGTGGATTCGGGAAACCAGAAACGGTGCTTTACCGATGTCACCGACGGGGTCGAATGCCTATTCCGGATTATCCAAAACAAGGGGGGGTGCTGCGACGGCCGGATCATCAACATCGGCAATCCCGACAATGAAGCCAGCATAAGAGAGTTGGCCGAACTGCTGGTGGCCAAGTTTAAGACACATCACCTCAGCGAGCGGTTTCCCCCGTTTGCCGGATACCGTGAGGTGGAGAGTCGTTCCTTTTACGGCCAAGGGTACCAGGATATGTCCCACAGACGGCCCAGCATCCGCAATGCCAAGGGGTTGCTGAATTGGACGCCCCGTATCGGTCTGGAGAGGTCCGTGGAAGAAACCCTGGATTTCTTTTTAAAAGAAGCCATCCGTTCCGGTGCGTTTCAGATCAAAGACGGTACCACGGGCGGATGAGGTGATCTTGCTGGCTTTGCCCTATTCCCCGTCCAAGAAATTTCCGACCCCACTGACCTGAGGATGTCCCGTGAATGTCGGCCTCAGAATTGATGTGGATACATTGAGGGGAACCCAACTGGGGGTGCCCGCCCTAGGCCGGATGCTGGCAGTCCATGGGATAAAGGCCACCTTCTTTTTCTCGGTAGGGCCGGACAACATGGGGAGGCACCTGTGGCGGCTGATTCGTCCGCGTTTTTTCTGGAAAATGCTGAGGACGCAGGCCTCCAGGTTGTATGGGTGGGACATCCTTCTAAAGGGTACGTTTTGGCCTGGGCCCCTCATCGGAAAACGGGTCGGTCATGAGATGCGCGCCATCGCAGCGGCAGGCCATGAAGTGGGACTCCATGCCTGGGATCACCACTGGTGGCAGGCACGGATAGATCGGGCCGATGAAGAAACCCTTTATGCGGACATCGAGCGCGGGGTGACGGCACTCACACGGATCCTTGGCCGGCCCCCGGTCAGTTCGGCTGCCCCGGCATGGAAATGTAACCACCGGGTCATTTTGGCAAAGGACCGGTTCCCTTTTCAGTACAACAGTGACTGCAGAGGAGAGTCCCTCTTTTACCCCATCATATCAGAAAAGGTCATGCCCCAGGTTCAGATCCCGGTGACGCTGCCCACCTATGATGAGATCATCGGCCACGGGGACGTGACCGCTCAAACATACAACGAATACCTCTTATCTCTCCTCAACCCCCACGGCCTGAATGTCCTGACCATCCACGCAGAGGTGGAGGGGATTGCGCAGCAAAAGATGTTCGACCGCTTCCTGACCACGGCCCAATCCATGTGCGCAGAGATGATGCCCCTTGGCCGGCTGCTGAGGGATGATCCTGAGATTGCCCACAGCCGGATGGTGTCCGAGGAAATTGAAGGACGGGACGGGTGGGTGTGTCGACAGGCGCATGACATGGCCGCTGGTTCCGAGACAGGCGAGGCGAGGAGACCGAGTTCATGACACGATCCTCCCTTGCCGTTATCGGTCTTTTCTGCCTGATCTATCTCCTCCCGCTGGGCTTCCGGCCCATGACGGTCCCGGATGAATCCCGCTACAGCGAAATCCCCCGTGAGATGATCGCATCAGGAGACTGGGTGGTGCCCCGCCTCAATGGGGTGCTGTATTTCGAAAAACCGGTCATGGGATACTGGGTAAACGCCGTGGCTATCGGTCTGTTCGGACAAAACCGATTTTCCATAAGACTCCCTTCTGCCTTGGCAACGGGTCTGACCGCCCTGATGCTCTTTTTCCTGGTCAGACGGTTTTCCAGGGAGAATCCGGCGCCGGCCGCCTTGTTGGCCTGTGCAGCCTATCTGACTTGCCTGTTGGTGTTTGCTCTGGGCGTGATCAACATCCTCGACAGCCTTCTAACCCTCTTTTTGACCGGTGCCATGGTGGCCTTTTTTTATGCAAACCACGCTGGACGTGGGGGAAGATCCCTCATCGGATTGGCCGTCTTTGGCGGTTTTTGCGGTCTGGCCTTTCTGGTGAAGGGATTCTTAGCGTTTGTGGTTCCGATTGTGACCGTGGTTCCCTTTGTGCTCTGGGAACGCCGAATGAAAAGTTTTTTGAAGCTCTCATGGATCCCCGTCCTTACAGCGGTTCTCGTAGTCATGCCCTGGGCCGTGATGATTCACCTGAGGGAGGGGGATTTTTGGAATTACTTTTTCTGGACCGAACACATTCGCCGGTTCCTCTCCCCCATTCCCGGACAACACCCCGAGCCGTTCTGGTATTATCTTCCGGTCCTGATGGGAGGCGCTTTGCCGTGGGTCGTCCTTGCGCCCG
>JARRPY010000081.1:0-17060 GCA_037382425.1 Deltaproteobacteria bacterium | reverse complement strand
AGACTATGAATCTTTACGAACCGTTTCCATTCCTCTGCACTCCGGTTCGGAGATCAGGCAGATGGCCGACTCTCGCCCCGGCACGCAGAGCGCGACACAGTCCTCCCAGCCTCACGCCTTTCCCCGGTATCCCCCTGGCCTTATTTTTGCTCGACTACGGGGTTTAAATTACGCGATAGAACTGATCTACGGGTAGGTCCCCGGCGGCGCTTAGGATTGATTCGAGCAGCTTCGAATACGCCTCATCATTGTCTAATTGGGCATCGATTCGTTCGTAGTCGGCCAGCGAGGCATATCGTGTCTGGATCGTTGCATAACCTCTCTGGCCTGCCAAATTGTACATCAGCTCCACTGAGATTTCAGGATACTTTTCTTCCACGTGTGCCTTGGCTTTGACAAGTGCCTCGAAAAATTCCGAATAATTCTCCTTATAGCCGATTTCCCTCTGATGTATGATCATTTGGTCCTCCTGATGCTATGCTGTCATAAAAAAATGATAGTTTATTCCCCTCGGGATTCTAACCGACCTCTTCTTAGAATATGTGATTCGATTGCCGGAGATACTCCGCCATTTGAGACCTCCTTTCCAGTGACGATGTGGGAACGCCTTGGTTCAGGGTTACCGTGAACCGGATCGTTTGAGCGTATAATTTGGATACTTCAGACGATTCGCTGAGTAAATAAATGCAAGCGCTTATTTTATGAGAAAAAAGGCTGTAGCGCTCTACAATACCGGGGCGGATGAACAGGAAAGTGGGTTGGATGTGGGAGTGGGTGGTAAGCCCTCAAATAGGTCCATTTCAGAAACCTTGTTCTAGTATTTCAGTCACTTACATCCATTTGCCTTGGTCCGACCCACAATTCCCAATTCGCGAAGCGGTTGATGGATTCCAGAGGTCTTGACAACCGGACACGCGCCGAATATGTTCTCGTCATTCCCTTAAGAGAAGCGGTATTGATGGACACAAACGAAAGAAAAATACTCACGACAACATGCTTCGGCCATTTCATGAGCCATTTCAACATGCTCATGTTCCCTGCTCTTGTCTTGCCGCTGACGGGCAGGTACCATATGGACCTGAGTCATGTGCTGGCGCTATCTTTCTGGATGTATCTGCTGTTCGGTATCTCTGCCCTGCCGTGGGGATTGTTAAGCTACAGAATCGGAGCCAGGCCCCTCCTTTCGGCCTTATACACAGGCGCCGGATTGTGCGCTATGGCCGCCGGCTGGTTTCTGGACTCGCCGGAGATTTTTTCGCTGTGCCTGGCAGGCGTGGGGCTCTTTTCGGGGATCTATCATCCGGCGGGTCTGGGCTTGATTTCCAGGGGAGTTGACCGGTTGAGCATGGCCCTGGGTTACAATGGCATGGCTGGGAACGCCGGACTGGCCCTGGCCCCCATACTGGCAGGCGTCGTAAACCACCTCTATGGACTTCGGGCGGCATTCTTTTTCCTCGGAGCGCTGAATCTCATGGGGACCCTCATCATGCTGGCGCTCCCGGTGACCGAGCCGGAAAGAACATCAAGCGCAGCTTCCGAGGGGCCGAAGGGTCTCATGCTGGGCTTTGCCCTGTTGTGCATATGCATGACGCTGGGGGGCATCTCCTATCGGTCACTCACCGTGATTCTCCCCTCCTATTTCGAGCTGAGAAATCCAGGCCTCATCCATGCATTGAGCGGGCTGACGTGGCTCCCTGTCTCAAGGAACGTGGCCGCCACAGCGCTCACATCTCTGGTATTCCTGGTGGGCATATTCGGACAATATATTGGGGGCTTTGTGGGTGAACGCTTCGAGCCCCGCCGCGCCTATCTGGTCTTTCACGTGATGACGATCCCCCTGGCGCTCGCCATGGCCTATACGACCGATGTTCCCCTGTTGCTGATCACCATGGCCTATGCGCTCTTCCTGTTGGGCATGCAGCCCATCGAGAATACGCTCGTGGCCAGGTTTACACCGGACGCACTCAGACACAGCGCCTACGGGACCAAGTTTATCCTCAGCTTCGGCGTAGGGTCCCTGGCGATTTATCTGGTGGGATGGGTAAAGCAAGCCTGGTCCCTGCCCGGTGTATTTGTGGCCATGACCGTGGTTGCCATGCTCACCGTACTGTTCATTTTACTGCTTATCGTCGCAACCCGAAGGACGGCTAGCGAACTCTCTTAAATTTCAGCGATTCATGTTCGAAGCGAATATGCTTCTCCCCTTATCGTTATCGCTCTATGATATTGATTTTATGTTATTATTTTGCCAACAGTACTCATTTTGAGGCCTTATGACCCTTTAAGAGACGTGCCCGCATCCTTCTATTTGGAAGGATGGACCATTTCCTCGGGGTGCACCCATTTTTCAAACTGATCTTCGGTCAGCAAATCCGCTTCAAGCACGACTTCTTTCAACGTCTTTTGTTCGCGCCACGCCCGAAGGGCGATTTCGGCTGCCTTGTCATAGCCGATGTGAGGGACCAATGCCGTTACCAGCATCAGAGAGTTTTTCAGGTAAGATTGGATCTTCTTTCTGTCCGGTTCAATTCCGACTACTGCGCGCTCCCGAAAAGACCTACAGGCGCCGGCGAGCAAGTTGATGGATTGCAGGATATTGTAAGCAATAATTGGTTTGAAGACATTCAGCTCAAGGTTTCCCTGAGCGCCTGCCATGGTGATGGTGACGTCATTCCCGAAAACCTGGGCCGCAACCTGAGTGACCATCTCACATTGGGTGGGGTTAATCTTTCCCGGCATAATGGAGCTGCCGGGCTCATTGACCGGCAGGATAAGCTCTCCTAAACCGCAACGGGGTCCGCTCGCCAGCCAGCGAATATCATTCGCTATTTTCATGAGTGCCGCGGCCAGCATCTTGAGGCCGCCCGACGTCTCCACCAGCGCATCATGTGCGGCCATGCCGGCGAATTTATTCCGGGCCACCCGGAAGGGATGACCGTTGATCCTGCTGATCTCCTCCGTCACCATCCTGTCGAAGCCCTCCCTGGTATTCAACCCCGTGCCTACGGCAGTCCCGCCGACGGCCAATTCAGAGAGGTGATCCAGGCACCGCCCGATGTGCTCGCGGGCCAGCGTCACCTGGGCGGCATACCCGGAAAACTCCTGTCCAAGGGTCAGCGGCGTCGCATCCTGCAGATGGGTCCTGCCGATTTTCACGATCTCCTCGAAGGCCTCGGCTTTTTCCACGAGGGCCCCTTCCAAGGCCTCGAGTTCAGGCATAAGCGATTCTGTGAGAGCGGCTACCGTGGCAATATGCATGGAGGTGGGAATGGTGTCGTTGGTGGACTGGGCCATGTTGACGTGGTCATTGGGGTGGACAGGCGATTTTGTTCCCATTTGCCCCCCCAGTATCTCAATGGCGCGGTTCGCAATGACCTCATTCATATTCATATTAAACTGGGTGCCACTCCCGCTCTGCCAGATGACCAGGGGAAAATGTTCATCCAGCTTTCCGGAAATGACTTCATCCGCGGCATCCTCAATAGCCTGTGCAATCTCCGGATCCAATGAACCAAGTTGCCTGTTGACCCTTGCTGCCGCCTTTTTCACGGTAGCATGGGCGCGGATGAACTCCGGGGGAAAATATTCCCGGCCAATGTCAAAATTCTCCGTCGCGCGTTGGGTTTGCGCGCCGAAATATTTATTTTTGGGCACCAGTAGCTCTCCCAGGGCATCTTTTTCTTTTCGCATCCGATCACCTCCCTCTACTGCATTAGAGGGTTCCCCCTTCCTTGTCTCCGCCTTTTTCGTCCAAATATTCGCTCCAGAGCCGGCTTCGCAATTCATTGATCTTTTCGAATTTATTCTCCAAAGCGGAGATGATTCCGGGATCGTCTTCGTCCATGGCTTTTTTCAGGTCCTCACAGAGATAGGTGTGACACAAGAACGGTCTGGATAAATAGTCGAGGGTGCAACCCGATTCATTTAGAAACCAGCATCCTTTCTTTGAGAACGCTTCCCTTCTCCATTTGGGGGGCCGTCCGGAGGCTTTTAAAAACATGATGTCCTTGTCGCTGTAAAGATAATGAACCCTCAGACAGCAGGGGGACTTGCAGTCGGGGCATATGCGCGCCACATACGGTTTTTGACACGCAACGGCCTCTGATATGAGCGTTTCTATTTTGCCGACCGTTTCGGCGATCATTGTGAGACCTTTTGACCTCGCCCCAAGAATTTGGGTGATTGTTATCTGATGATTATATCCATTCGTTGTCATCAGCTGTCATTTCGCCACCAGCATCGCCAGTGTTAATCGTGCCTGCCGGCTCAACAAGCATTGCTTTACATTCCTTATCAGCAAAGGGTTTATGTTCTACGCCCTTTGGTACGACAAACATTTCACCAGCTTTTAGCTCTACTGAACCATCTCTAAAGGTAATTGACATCTCACCATCGAGCACAATGAAAACCTCGTCTGTATCATCGTGGCTGTGCCAAACGAATTCGCCCTGAAATTTTACAACCTTAAAATGGTAGTCGTTCATTTGAGCGATTATTTTAGGTGCCCAATGTTCAGAAAATTTGGAAAATTTCTCATTGAAATTGATACATTTTAATTCCATCATCTTTTTCCGAAGTTTGTAGGCAGATAACGTCACGGGTGTGCGGCGGCGTCTTCGCCGTCCGTACCAGCCGATTGTTCGGCATTTCCCCCGTTGATCGATTCATTCTCTCGCTTTTCCTCGTTATCCACTGGAATTAGAATCTCATTGCGTCGCAGGAACCATGGTGTAAAGGGGGGATTGTAACGTGCCCAGACCGGTTCGCCCAGGATTCTGAAACCGTTCTTCTCAATCCACGACTCAAGTTCCTGCAAGTATCGAAGGTAGCGTTTTTCACTCCATGTGCCGGAGTACCGAACGGACGCCATCCGTCGCGCCGGTATCTGACGCAACCTCACATCTGGGTCCTCCGGAACCGGCAACGAATCCAGTGTGTATGACATAGGCATCATGAAGGAAACCACCCAGCCTCCTTCCACGCGTTGCTGTCCTACGGGTGCCGTCATCGCTATCTTTTCTGACGAGGGTTCCTGGGATACTGGAGCCGTCATCGCTATCTTGTCCCGTGATCGGTTTTTCCCAGATATGTAATCAAAGAGCCTTTCGAAAGCCTTGTTTCCTGCATCCTCAAGGGTTCCATCTACTTTGGTCTCCGCCACGATATGAGACGGATAATCGCGGAGTTCGAAGTTCTCGGTTTTGCTAATGATCTTGTATTTTGCCTCTTCGATCGTAGTGGCACATCCCCCCGTAAAGCACGTCAGCAAACTTAAAGCAATGATTGACTTTATATGTTGCACTTCAGCTCCTCTCCTCTTACGAGTGTTTCCGCCGAACATAGTATTATGCGACACCATTTTCAGTCAGATTTTTATATTGAAATTAAAATGCGACAATATGATGACCATATTCCTGTTTATATAGGCCTGCCACTGTTTGATAGCATCAGGGATAGATATTAATGATACACCACAAGGAGGTGTATGATATTAACGATATCAAACAGCTGAATTTTGGTTAAAGGTCTCTCTCCCAACAGGACAAACAACTCCTGTCAGGAGCAGGATAGGCAGTATTTGAGAGAATAATTCATAAGAAGCTCAAAGGTGAAGGCTGAAAGTTCAAAGAGCTTGGTGCTGAAACCTAGGTAAAGAATACTGGGTGCTGGGCGCTTGGCTCTGGATGAGCTTCTGCGGCGCGATTCCGGATTCCCTGTTCAGTGTTTCCCGCTCAAAGAGCAAGGATCTTCGACAACAATACGAAAATAGACAACTGATAGCCGTCGAACCACTGGAAGGCTACTGGAAGAATTACGGTTTGTCAAGCTGGGGTTTTGTTTGTGGGAAGAGAAAGTGAAAAAGGCGAATCAGATGGCCCTGAAAACGTCCTCATCGGTCAAAAACCCCTGCGCTTCCGCAAAAGGCAAAGCCTTTTTCCGGAGGGATCGAAATCTTTCCACCGCCACGTATCTCCGTACGGACTCGCGCACAAGGTCGCTCACCGCTTTATTCTGCTCCTGCCTGAGCTTCTGCAAATCAGCCTTTAATTCATCTGGCAATCGGATGGTTATCGTCTTCATGGCCGGACATTGTAACAGAAAAACACACTCACCGTCCCACCTTTTTTCAATGCAAATACCGGACGTCAAACATGGGGCACTCGACCCCGCCCATGGATGCGGGTGGATCCCTTCATTTCCTGTTTCAGCCCCCCACATCCCCCTTTCGTCGTAAATCGGTTGCACATTTCTTAAATGAGGGCCAGAATGAGGGCAAAGGGATGGAGAACAGGCCATTCAATTGAATAGATTTTTTCTCAGCGGGTGCCCCGTGAAACCCTGGTTTTTTGTTTCACCGGGGCGTCTCTGCGCCAAAACATACTTTTTGCAGGATCATCAAAAGACAACCGCACTCGAAAGGAGGCATCATCATGTGTCACCGACCCATATCCCGTCGCAAGTTCATGTCCATCAGCGCCATGGGCGCGGCCGCCCTGGCCATCGACTGGCGGAAAATGGATGCCCTGGCCGCCAAGATGGGTCCCAAAAAAGACTACCCCACGGTGGTCATCGGCGCCGGGTTGGGGGGCTTGTGCTGTGCGGCGCATCTCGCCAAACAGGGCATTCCGGTCACCGTTTTGGAAAAACACAACATCCCCGGCGGATATGCCACGGCCTTTGACCGGGACGGCGGCAAATTCCGATTCGAGGTCTCCCTGGAAGGGACCGCCATCAAAGAGGGCGAAACCGGGGAAATGCTCAGGCGTCTCGGCATCATGGGGAAACTCAGATGGGCCCCGCTTCCGGACGTCTTCCGGGCCAAGGCCGGAGGCAAGACCATCGTATTTCCCCAACGCAATCCCGAGGCTTTTATTTCTGAACTCAGCAAACATTTCCCCCAGGAGGCCGTTGGAATCAAAGGGTTTATTCATGAGATCCTGGGCATCCAGGAGGAAACGCATGCCTACGGCGAGGAGTCGGGGTTTTTAAAGACGGTTCTCAAGCCCGTTTTTCCCCTCCGGTATCCCAAGATGTGGGGGGTTCGAAACCAGACATTGGCCGAATTGGTGGATGGCTACGTGAAAGACACCGCACTCAAAAACATCCTGACCGCCATGTGGCCCTACTACGGCCTGCCGCCTTCCAAGCTGTCGGGATTCTATTATGCCATCGCCACCGCCGGATACCTGAAGTACGGCTCCTATTACATCAAGAACAGATCCCAGGCCCTGAGCGATCTTTTGGCCGATACCATAGAGGATGCGGGGGGAGAGGTCCGCTGCGAGACCGAGGCCAAAGAGATCCTCATCGAAAAGGGCGCGGTCAAAGGGGTCAAAACCGCCTCCGGAGACATCCTCCCGGCGCGGGCCGTGGTGAGCAATGCCAGTGCGCTCAACACCTTTCGGCATATGCTGCCTTCCGAGGCGGTGCCGGAAGACTACCGAAAGAAGCTGGCGTCTTATCGGCCCAGCATCTCCTGCTTCATCGTCTGGCTCGGACTGAACCGGGAGCTCAGGGGAAAGGTGCCGTGGTACACCACCGGCGTCCATTCCGGCCAGAGCCCGGATGCGGATTATCTTTCCTATGTCAGGGGAGAAGTGGACAAATGCAGTTTCGGGGTCACGCTCTACGACACCCTGTATCCGGGTTACTCCAGTCCCGGCACCTCCAACATGAAAATCCTCTGTCTGTCCGGTTATGAACCGTGGCGGCCCTTTGAAGCCGATTATCGGGCCGGAAGAAAGGCGGACTATCATAAACAGAAGGACCGCTGGACCGATACCCTGATCCGGCGAACCGAAGAACATCTGCTCCCCGGACTCAGCGACATGATCGAGGTGAAAGTGGCCGGGACGCCGCTCACCTGCTGGCGCTACACCGGCAACACGGACGGCGCCATCTACGGATTTGAAGAGTCCATGGACAACGCCTTCATGAACCGGATCAGGAACCGGACCCCCATCAAAGGCCTTTACCTCGCCAGCGCATGGGGTGACCCGGGAGGGGGATTTGGCGGCGTGTTGAGGGCAGGGGAAAGGACCTTTCAACAGCTCATGGAAGACTGGAGTTAGATGTTGCCGGCATGAAAGGAGGTCGCCATGAAAAAACATATAATGATGTGGCTCTGTTTGAGTGCGCTCTTTGGATTGGCCGGGCCTGCACAGGCCCAATGGAAGGGGATGGAGCAAAAGGCCCTTTCCGGTTTCGGCCATCCAGAATCCGTGGCCTTTAATCCATCAGAGGGATCGCTTTACGTCAGCCGCTTCGGTCCGGAGTTGAAACCGACCCAAAAAGACGGCAAGGGGTACATTTCCAGACTCGACCTGGATGGGAACATCATCGAGGGGCGATGTCTGCCCGGGGAGGGAGATGTCCTCAACAAGCCCAAAGGGGTATGGATCGCTTCGGACCGGCTGTGGACCACGGACATCGATGCGGTCTGGGTCTTTGATCTCAAGACGAAAAAGGGCAGGAAGGTGAATTTACCGGGTGCGGTTTTTGCCAACGATGTGGTGGCCCACGGGGACGATCTCTTTGTCAGCGATACGGCCACCGGTACAATATTTTTGATCCGGCCCGCGGATTTCCTCTCTACCACGCCCGACATATCGGCGGTGATCCATAAAAAGGGGCTGGCCCCGAACGGGCTTTGGGTCGAAGATAACGGGTCACTCCTCATCGCCGCATCACCCCGGAGCGGTCCGGGCGGGGCGATCTACCAGGCGGCCCCCTCCGGAGATATGAAGGCCCTCACGCCGCCCCTGGGCCGGTTGGACGGATTGGCCGAACTCCCCGACGGGACCCTGTTGTACACGGACTGGGCCCACCATGGATTGTTTTTAAAGGAGAAGGCGGCCGCTCCCCGTCTCCTCTCCGGGGGGTTTCAGGGACCCGCGGATTTCACCCTCATCCCTCGATCCGGGGGCTGGCTCGTCATTGTTCCCGATCTGGTCAACGGCGATCTGAGGTTTATCCAACTCGTGCGCTAACACACCGTCCCATACTACCGGGGATTCGCGCCTCGCGCGTTTTAAGGGAAGCGAAGGGGGTAAGACCGCCCGATCATCGGCGGGCGCCGACAAAGGATACCTTCCACAACGCCACATCCTTGACCGGCAGTGACTGGCTTTTCCAATGGGAGCCGTCCGTGGTGTGCACGATGACCCCGTCGGGGAGGTTCGGTTCGAACGCGTGCGGCTTCTTGCCCACGACCCAGACGGTTTTTTCATCGAAACAGGTCACCCCCTCAAATTCATACCCCTCAATGGGATTCATAACATCCTTCACCACCGCTCCATTGACCAGCCGCACCCGAATAATGGCACCGCTCGTCGCCCCTTGGTTTTGGACCGCCCACACCGTGTCCGCGACGGGGGCGCAGATATCGTCGATATCCCCTGGCCCACTCACATCAGGTGCATCCTCATTCCAGATATTCCCGCCATCCACTGTTCTGTACAGATCGGGATAGGTTTTGATGGCGGCCCAGGCGGTCCGGGCATCCACAATGGTGACGCCCATGGGCCGGGTTTCCGGGGTGTCCGGATCTTGGGGAAGCGGTTCCAATCGCCAGGTGTTTCCGAAATCGGCCGAATGTATCATGGAGGAGGTATTCCCGTAATCCGCAATCCAGAGGTCTTCTCCCTTGGCGTCTATGCGATTGACCTGCACAATGGGAACGTTATCGTGGGGGATGACCGTCCAGGTCTCACCGCCATCGCCCGTCCTCATGACGATGCCCCTGAGGGTCACCGCCCATGCCACGTCCCGGGACAGCCCCTTGATTCCCTTGACCTCGTCTTCCACCCCTTCGGGAAAGGATTGAACCTTCCAGGTGAAGCCGCCGTCGGACGTATGCAAAATGGCGCCCTTCCCTTCGTTCCCCACCGCGGCCCAGGCGGTCCATTGGTCCACCGCACTGATGTCGTTTCCATCCATGCCCTTCCACAAAGCGGGCTCGCCCTGTTCTTCCCAACTCTGACCGCTGTTGTCCGTAAAGAGGATGGCCGCCGTCCCCTCGGGTCGAACGCCGATGGCCCAGCCCACCTTTCCTGGTGAAGTCACGCTATCGTCGGAGCAGGAAATGCACAATAAAATGCCTATGGTGATAAAAAGCAGTCTTTTCATGGTATTTTCCCAGTTCTCGATTGTGTTACCGGCTTAAATTTTTCAACACGGATTGCCGCTGCGGCCATGCCGAGAATCGATTACGCCTTGTCGAGACTCGCGGAATGAGGAACTTCCTTTTTATGTGCGTGCTTGTCAGGATGAAACAGGGAATAGACCGCTGGGATCAAGACCAGTGTGATCAGGGTCGAACCGGTGAGACCGCCCACCACCGCGCGGGCCAGGGGGGCCTGGGCGTCGGCCCCCTCCCCGATGCCCAGCGCCAGGGGCATCAGGCCCAGGATGGTGGTCAGCGTGGTCATGAGGATGGGGCGGAGTCTTCGGCGGCCGGCCTCGGCCACGGCATCGCGGGTGTTCATTCCCTTGGTCACCAGCTGCCCGGCCTGATCCACCAGGAGAACCGCGTTGTTGACCACGATGCCGCCCAGCATGATGCAGCCGATGTAAGACTGGACGTTCAGCGTCGTTTTCGTGAGAAACAACGTCACCAGGACGCCCACCGCCGCCAGCGGAACGGAAAACATCACCACCAGCGGGTCCCGTAGGGACTCGTACTGGCACGCCAGGACCATGTACACCAGGACCAGGGCCAGCGCGATGGAGATCGCCATCTCTCGAAACGCCTTTTGTTGCTCCTCCACATTACCGGCGAGGGTCAGGGTATAGTCGGCCGGATGCGCAATGCGGCTCAGCCGGGCCTGCACATCCCGGGCCACCGAACCCATGTCCCGGCCGGCCACGTTGGCCTCGACCGTGACGATGCGCTGCTGGTCTTTGCGGTCGATGAGCAGCGGACCCCGGCCGCGTTCGGCCCTGACGAGATTGCGCAGGGCCACCTGTTCATCCGTGCCGGTGGCCAGCGTCAGGTTCAGGATTTCATCCAAGGATCTTTTTTCCGCATCCTTGAGCTGGACCAGGATGCGATAGGAATTCCCCCCGGATCGAAATTCACCCGCCTTGGAACCGGCCACCGCAGTTTCCAGCATCTGGGTCACATCGCGGACGGTCAGGCCCAGGTCGGCGATCTTGGCCCGGTCCACCCGGATCTCCTGCTGGGGAACACCGGCCTCCAGAGTGGTTTGGACGTCCGTGATGCCCGGCACGTCTTTGATGGCCTCTGCCACATGTCGGGTAAGGGCGTTCAGAACTTCAAGATCAAACCCGCGGACCTCTACGGTCAACCCCTCATCTCCGCCGAGGATTCGCTCCAGGAGAAACTGGCCCTGAGGCGCCCGGACCCGGATTTCCATGCCGGGTATCTTACCGGCTAATCGGCGGCGAAGGTCTTTGGCAATCTCCGTGTTGGACCGGTTTCGTTGGGCTGCGGGCACCAAGGACAGGATCATCTGGCCTTCTGCAGCCGCATCGGCCCGCCAGCCCGCAGCGCCCACACTGACCACCGAGGCCACGGCCTCGGGCACGGCCGGGTAGACGATGGCTTCCATCTTGCGTGTCTGCCGGTCCACCAGATCCAGCCGGGTCCCGATTTCCATCTTACCGGTGACGCGGACCTCCCCTTCGTCGCTGGGCGGGAGAAATTCGCTTCCGATCAGTGGGAGCAGCAGCAGACTCCCGGCGAGCAGCAGGGCCGCGACGAAGATGGTCGTCCAGCGATGGGCCAGGGCCTTCCGAAGCAATCCGGCATAGGCGTTGTCCAGACCCGAGAAAAACCGATCCGAGATCGCCATGAAACGGTCCCACAAGGTCTTGCGGGTGCTGTGCCGCTCCCCGGAAGCCCTCAGCAGCCGGGATGCCAGCATGGGCACCAGACTCATGGAGACCGCCAGGGAACAGATCAACGCAAAGATGATGACATAGGCCAGCTCCCGAAAGAGGAGGCCGGATATCCCCTTGACGAAAACCAGGGGCAGAAAGATCACCAGTGTGGTCATGGTACTGGCCACAATGGCCGGGCCCACCTCCCGGGTCCCCTCCACCGAGGCCAGGGCGGGCGCCTCATGGTTCTCTTTGCTGCGTCTGAAAATATTTTCCAGGACCACGATGGAGCTGTCCACCATCATGCCCACGCCCAGGGCCAGCCCCCCCAACGTCATCAGATTGAGCGTGAACCCCCCGAAGTAGATGAGGGCGAAGGTAGCCAGGATGGATATGGGGATGGACAGGGAAATGGTGATGGTGCTTCCCACGTTGCGCAGAAAAAACAACAGGATCAAAATGGCCAGGCCCCCGCCGTAGAGCACGGATCTGGCCACATTGGCAATGGACCGCTCGATGAAGTTTCCCTGGTTGATGACCGGGACGATCTTGATCTGGGGAAAGATCTTGTTCACTTCCTTGATTTCCGCCAGGATGCGTTTGGATACCTCCACGGTGTTGGCATTGGCTTGCTTGCGGATGGCCACCCGAACCCCGCGCGTCCCGTTCACCCGCGTAATCCGCGTCAGCTTCTCATAGGTATCCTTGACATCGGCGATCTGGCCGATGGTGACCGAAGCGCCCTCCCGTTCCATGACCACCGTGCGTCGGATTTCATCCAGGTCGGTAAATTCGGCCGGCGCACGGAGCACCACCTCATACTTCCCCTGCTCGATCTTGCCGGCGGGCAGATCCAGGTTGGCGTCGCGAATGGCGGAGAGCACCCGGTCCAGCGGGAGGCCCAGGGCCTTGACCCGGTCGGGGTCCAGTTCGATGCGGACCTCACGGGTGAATCCGCCCCACACGTCCACCTGGGCCACACCGGGGATACGGGCAAACCGGTATCGGATCTGCACCTCGATCAATTCCGTGAGTTCCACCGGATCGAGATCGCTGGAGATCCCCAGCAGCACCACGGGGAAGCTGGCAATATCGAATTTCCGGACGCGGGGCCTCACGACATCTTCGGGCAGCTCGTTGATTTCATCTTCAAGCTTTCCCTGAACATCAATGGATGCCGTATCGATGTCCGTGCCCCACACAAAACTGACCCGAACCGTGCTGTTCCCTTCCGACGACGTGGAGTTGATTTCTTCCACACCGGGCACGGTGGCCACGATCTCTTCAATAATCTGGGTGACCAGCCGCTCCATGACCTCAGGGCTGGCCCCTTCATATTCGGTCCGGATGGTGACGGTGGGCATCTCGATATTGGGAAGCATATCAATCTGCAGACGGCTCAGCGACACGGCCCCGAGTACCACGACGATCAGGGTGATCATGGTGGTAAAAATGGGACGGCGGACGCTGAATCCCGGCAGGTTCATGGAACCGTGTCCTCCTCCTCGCCGGGCGACTCGGTTTTCCGCTGGTCGTTTTTGGCGATGCTGACGGTCGAACCGTCATCGATCAGATGCTGTCCCAGGGTCACCACCAAGCCGGACAGACCCTCGCCCTCCACCTGGGCCAGGCCACCCTCCTCAATGCCCACCTTCACCGGACGCCACCGAACCGTTCGTCCATCCTCATTCACCACAAAGAGCCCGGTCTGATTGTCCCGGGTCACCAGGGCGTCCTCAGGGACGATGGTGGTTTTGGGCACCCGCTCCAACACCACCGTGGCCCGAATGAACATCCCGGGCTTGAGTCTATGCCCGGGGTTTTCGATGGTCATCTCCACCCGGGCCTGCCGGGTCGCCTGTTTAAAGACAGGCGCGATTCGGTCGACCCGGCCATAAAATATCTCACCCGAATAGGCGTCCGTGGTTAACGACACCACCCGTCCGGGCCGCAATCGGGAGTAGTCCTTTTCCGTGATGTATACCACACCGACAATGGGATCGATTTCCACGATCAGCATCAGGGGCGCATTGGCCGCGACGGTCTGCCCTTCGTCGAGATAGCGCTCGGCCACCAGGCGGGTGTCCTTCCCGCCGGTCCAACTGGCCGTGACCTTGGTGTAGCCGAGTCGTATTTCAGCCGTCTTGAGTGATGATCCGGCTTTGGAGACCTCGGCCTCGGCCATTTTCAGTTCCGCCTGTTTGGCCAGTTTATCCGCCCGGATCTTGTCGAACTCGGAATCAGATGCAATACCCCGTTTCAGCAGTTTCTTGGTGCGCTCGAATTCCCGGATTGTCGTCTCAAGCGCGCTCTTGGCCAGGGCCAAATTGGCCTGGGCCACAATCAAATCGGCTTTGGCCTGGGCCACCGCCTGGATATATTCGTCGTTATCCAACCTCGCCACCACCTGGCCCCGTTTCACACGATCGGAGAGATTGACCAGGAGTTCTTCCACGCGGCCGCTGACCTTGGGCGCCACCACAAACTCCGACAGGGCCTCCAGGGCCCCGTTAAAGGAGCGCCTCGCCTCGATGGGTCCCCGTTGAATCCGGGCCACCTCGACCGGGGACGGCAGCAGCACCCTTTCCCGCCCTTCCTGAGGCCCCCGATCCATCAGTTGAGTGAATATGTCATTTATGGGAAGCCATTTTGCAGCGGCACCGATGCCCATGAGAATAAGAATGATCAGTATGACCTTTTTCAATTTGCCGGATTTCATCTTTTAAACCTTCCACCTGCTGCGAGTTTAGGATGGGACGCCCTCGGCACTACGGGCGCCCATTGTATCTTTTAAGACGGCGTATTGTAACTGAAAAAAATGGACGTGGATCGAAAAATTGCCGCCTCCTTTTTGGATTTTTCTTCTCAAGTCTCCTTTGACACGAGGACTGGATATTTTTTATTGTCTCCTCCGGACAAACATCTTAGACTCACGGCGGAAGACACTTGAAAAACATCCCCTTTTGCCCAATCTCTGCGTTGCACTCGGATTTTAGTCCTCGAAATATGACATATATTTCTGTGGCTAAAACCCTTACGCGCCTTGACCTTGAACGAAATTGAATATTTTCAAATGTCTTCCAGATGATCGAAATCCATTGTGGAACTCCAAAAAGAGAAACTTTTTATCGGGGAGCGGGTATGAGATCCTCACGTCTTTTTCATTTTCTGCAAAAGGCTTTCCTCACCACGGGAGTGTTCCTGCTGTCGCTTTCGTGCGGCATGGTCGAGAAACGAATCGACCAAACCGCAGGCGGACCCAATCGGAAAGCGGATACCGCCGTTTACATGACATCCGATACCCGCCGCGAACCCGAGAACCGACCCCCGACCCCGTTACCCAAGGGCCCGCTGAAGCTGACCACCATTGATGCCGTTTTACTTTCCCTGGAAAACAACCGATCCCTTGTGGTGGAACAATTGAATCCGTCGATCCGGAAAACCTTTGAGGACACCGAGCGGGCCGTGTTCGATCCCGTTACAAACGCGGAAATCTCCGCCGGAAGAGAAGATGGCGAACGATTGGCCAGGGCGGGTCCCGCCACCGAGACGTACCGGTCCGACGGTGTGGGCGGCCTCATCTCTCTAAAACAATTCTTCCCCACGGGCACGACCGTGTCTCTTGAGGCCACCTCGGAAATGGATAACTCCTCGCTGTACCGCGACACGTTTTATTGGACACGGCTGGGGATGTCCTTGAACCAGGCCATATTGAGAGGATACGGGACCGAAGTCAATCTGGTCCGACTCCGCCAGGCCCGACTGGAAACCCGAATGTCGGAATTTGAGTTGCGTGGCTTTACCCAGGCCCTGGTCGCCGAGGTTGAACAGACCTTTTGGGATTACGCCTTGGCCATGCGTCAGGTTGAAATCTTCGAGGAATCATTGAAGATCGCCCGTCAACAACTGGATGATACCCAGGCATTGATCGATGTGGGCCGCTTGGCGAAGTCTGAACTCCCTGCGGTTCAGGCCGAGTTGGCGGCCCAGGAGCAGGGACTCATCAACGCAAAAAGCAACCGGGATTCCGTTCGATTGAAGCTCCTCCGTCTTTTGAATCCGCCCGGACCGGACCTCTGGTCCCGGAAACTCGATCTGATTTATCAACCCACTTTGCCCGAAGTAACACTGGAGGACGTGGAATCCTACGTGAAGGTGTCCATGCGCATGCGGCCCATCTTAAACGAGACCCGGCTCAGGGTATTGAGTGATGATCTGGAATTGGTGAAGACGAAGAACGGTCTCCTCCCGTTGCTGGATTTGTTCATCACCCTGGGCAAAAGCGGATATGCGAGCTCATTCGGCGGGTCCATCAGGGACCTGGATGGGAGCAGTTACGATGCCTTTGCAGGGCTGAAATTTCAATATCCCATTTTCAACCGGCAGGCCAAATCACTCCACCAGCGGGCGCTCCTCAGGCGGGAACAGGAGGAAAAAGCATTACAAAACCTCTCCCAGCTTGTGGAAGTCGATGTTCGAAATGCCTACATCGAAGTCAACCGGGCCAAGCAACAGATCGCCGCTTCCAGAGCGACCCGCATATTCAATGAGGAGAGTCTTCGTGTGGAGACTGAAAAACTGCGGGTGGGAAAATCGACCAGCCTTCTGGTGGCACAGGCCCAGCGGGATCTTTTGGTCAGCAGGATCGAAGAGGTGCAGGCGCTCGTAAACTACATCAAGGCCTTAATCAACCTATACCTTCAGGACGGATCCCTCCTGGATCGTCGCGGCGTCGGCGCCCCCGGCAATAAACCGGTGACGCTGACATCCAACTGATATTCGTCGATCAGCCGTTTTCCTTGCCTTCCAAAAGATCCCGGAATTCCTCTGAAATCCGATCCCCTTGCGCCAGATTGGCCAAAAGCCGGCTCCCCACCGCCGCGGGCGCGAAAACCAGATCGGCCCGGGCCAGTTTCAACCGACTGATGGCATTGATGTCGTTGGCCACCGCCAGCACGCGCACCGCGGGATTCAGGTCCTTGGCCAGCAGCGTAATGAAGGCATTGTCCCCGTCGTTGTCGCCGGCGGCGATCACCATCTGGGCGTTCTGAATCCCGGCATTTTTCTGGACGGTCTCGTTGGTGGCATCCCCGATAACCTCCGTATCCTTAGAAGCAGGGCCGGTGTCGGCGGCCTGACTCCGGATCCGAATAAAGGAAATCTTCCGATAGCTCAACTCCCGTGCGGTGTTGTCGGCGATGGGGCCTTCGCCCGCC
>JARRPY010000080.1:0-8916 GCA_037382425.1 Deltaproteobacteria bacterium | reverse complement strand
ACCCGATGCATCCTTTATCCAAGATCTCTTGAGCTTGGCCGTTGATGATGTACCCGCTTGATTCGAAGGATCTGCAGCAAGCTGCAGGGAATCTCCCAAATGTAAGGAAACCAGGGACCCACCCAAAGGGTGGGCTGTCGGCACAAAGTGCGGACAATTTTTGCCAATTTTAAGTTCGCTCGCCCTGGTTAAATGCCGCTTTGCGGCCCTCCGAAGGAGGATTTAACTGGGCGAGCTAACCCCGCCGCAAGCAGCAGGGAATGCGCTCGCTGGCATTTTCAAAAGCCCCAAATCATTCTTTTTACTCGGAAGAACGTGTAGCGTGGATTGGATTTTGGGATGGGATCTTTCAACAGGTGCTTGGTAGATTAGAGGGTTTGTTTGAGATAGAGCACTCATTTTGTAAACCCGCCTCTCAAGACGTTCCTTTAACGGCATATGAATTTTCGGTTTTCTGGGCACTTAAAAGAATGCTGCCGCACGGCTACAAACGGGGATCAAAGGCACTCCCATAGGTCCCAGAAGTGGGGAAACGACTTTTTGACACAGCGATCTTCATCTATTCTGACACCTGGGACCCTCAAACCCACAACTGCCAAACTCATGGCGATTCGATGATCGTTGCGCGGGTCTATGACCCCGCCTGTAAGCGTTTCGTTTCCCTGGATGATGAGCCCGTCCGGCAATTCTTTTACACGGCCGCCCAGTCTATTGAGTTCCTCGGCCATGCCTCTGAGTCGATCGCTCTCTTTGAACCTCAAGTGCGACACGTTCCTTATGGAGGTCTTTCCATGGGCAAACAGGGATATGGCGGCCAATGTGGGGACCATATCGGGCATGGCACTCATATCGGCTTCGAGGCCGGAAAGGGGCCCACCCGTCACCATCACACGGTCCCTCTCTTTTTCTACCTTGCACCCCATCTGAGAGAGAATCTCCAGAAAACCGATGTCCCCTTGTCTGGTTTCATGAGGATATATGTTGTCGGTAATCACTTTTCCGCCCGTCACGGCGGCGGCGGCCCAAAAATAAGAGGCGCTGGAGACATCCCCTTCTATGGTGCACTGGCGGGCTTTATATTTCTGATCGGGCAAAATTTTGAAATGCTCATATCCATCCCTGAGGACGCTCACACCAAACCGACTCATCACATCCAGGGTGAGATCCACATATCCCCTGGACACGAGGTTCCCGTTTACTCCAATCTCCAAACCATTGTCCATGCCGGGCGCGGCAAGCAACAGGGATGAAACATATTGGCTACTCGTCTCCCCTTTTATCTCCACCTTTCCGCCCCGAACCCCCTTTGCCCGAACGAACACCGGAGGGAAGCCGTCCATTCCAACACACGTGGCATCAACGCCCAGTTCTTTTAAAGCATACACCAGTTCGCGGATCGGCCTTTCCAGCATCCGGGATTCCCCTGTCAAAATATAGTGACCGTGCGTCAGCGCAACGGTGGAGAGCAGCAATCGAAATGTGGTTCCCGAGTTCCCGAGAAAAAGCTGTTTGATTCCTTTCCCGGACGGAAATGTCCCCCCGGTGCCCGACACAATAACATTTTCGCCCGACACAGAGATCCGAACCCCCAACGCCCTCAAGGCCTCAGCGGTATATACGGTGTCTTCGCACCCCAAAAATCCGGACAGACGGCTCTCCCCTTCGGCGAGTGCCGCCGCAATAAGCGTCCGGTGAATGACACTTTTGGAGCCCGGTATTCTCACGCTCGCATCGATGCACGTTTTGGGGCAAATTTCCTTCATCCGAATCTCCGCATGGCATCCGCTAGCGCATTCGTCATCGCATCAAACGGGGCATCGAGACCCGTCCATAACCTGAACTGTTCTACACCCTGATAAACAAGCATGCCGAGACCATCGATCGTCTTGCATCCCCGTTCCGCCGCAAGCGTCAGAAATCTGGTTTGGACCGGATTATATACGATGTCCATCACAATCATTCCCCTCTGAAACATGTCCGGCGTCACGATACATCGTTCATGGAAAGGGTACATGCCCACTGAAGTCGCATGAATCAAAATATCCGCTTTTATCGTGCCTGCTTCTTCCAATGGAATGAACGGGCATTTTAAGGCAGTAGCCAGTGCCCTGCCCCGGGTTAGAGAACGGTTGGTGATGTTCACGTTTGTGCCGTGTTTCTTTAAAATGAAAGCGATGGCCCGGGCCGCGCCCCCGGCGCCGATGATGAGACACGTCTTGCCCGCGGGATCCGTTTCTTCTTGGATGGCCTTCAGGGCCCCCATGGCATCGGTATTGTATCCCTTCAGGACCCCCCCACGGTTGACGATCGTGTTCACCGCGCCGATGCTCAGGGCCAGGTCATCGACTTGGTCGAGTAGAGGAATGACTTCGGATTTATGGGGGACGGTGACACTCATTCCCCTTATCCCCAGTCCTTTCATGCCCTTAAGGCATCCGTCGATATCCTGGCTCTCAAATGCCAGATACACGGCATTCATATGGGTTTCCAAAAAAGCGGCATTGTGCATGACAGGGCTCAGGGTATGGGCCAGAGGGTAACCGACAACGCCGTATAGGGCTGTTTTCTGATCTATGTGCATCCGCTCAGATCCTCCCATATCCGCCTCATCTTGGAGGCCGGGACCTGGCCGTACCCAGCCGCTTGTCCCTCATCGAGGGAGGCGAAGGTCAGATATCCGCCGAGGAGGGGGGAGATAATTCGGCTCAACACGCCCATGGGTCCCATACAGAATGTGATGATCCCGACGCCCGATCGTCTTGCCCGGGGGATCAGCTGTAAGACACACAGATTGTCTTCCCGCTTCTTGGCAAGCGGCACGATTTTTACAATGTCCGCCCCCGTAGCCGCCATCTTGGTGAGGTAATCCTCCAACGTGCTCATAGAAGGCGTCCCGTCGGAGAGGTGACAAGACACGATGACCTTGGCTTTCCCTTTATTTTTCAGCACGTCGTCTCGAAATGCCGGAGGCGTTCGGTACTCCACATCCACGAAATCTGCACCTGCCTCAACGGCGTCCATGAGATAGCGGATTCGGGTCCCATAATCGGCTGTGCCCCTCCCACTTTCTTCCAGGGAGCGGTAGGTCGCGATCACCGGTTTATGGATCCGGGGGATCATCTCGGAAAGCGCAAAGGAGTCCATGAGGTCCAGCCGTATCTCTATTATATCCGCCAGGGCCTCTGCCTTTTTCGCCTTCTCGAGGGCTTCTGCGGTGTTTCCGGCGATTATGGAAACGCAGATCATTGGTCCTCCCTGGTCAATCCGATATTCTTTCTCAAGCCATTCAGGAATTTTTGCATTTCCTCAGGATCCCTCGCGTTGATGATATGGGTCAGATAGGAAAGCCGGGAATTGATTTCCTCAATCTGGCGGGCCGCATGGGGGTTGAACATGATCTCCGTCAGCAGATGATCGTCTTCTGAAAGGAGCCCTTTTGCAATTTCCAGGTGTCTTTTGAAGGTCGTCCCCGGCGCCTCCTGTGTCTTCATACAGGCCGCAAATACCATGGAAGAGGCAAATGGGGTGGAAAGGGAGTAGGCTACGGTCCGGTCATGTGCTTCAAAGGTGTATTCGTAAATGCTCAACTTGAGTTTACTGAAAAACTCCCGAAAAAAGGCTTTTCCTTCCCCATCGGACTCTTTGATGATGATGGCATTTTCATGGCTCAAATCCCGAATGTTGGCAAAGGTGGGGCCGAACATGGGGTGGGTGGACACAAACCGTTTCCCCAGCCCTTTGTACATGTCCGGAATGCCTGTTTTGACGGACGCAATGTCCGCAAGGATACAGTCTTTCGGAAGATAAGGGAGAATGTCCTGGAATGCCCTTTCAATGCGGGGAAGGCCCGCTGCGTTAATGACCATCTCCGGCTCAAATGCCTCGGCTTCGCTTACCTCCAGATATCTCCTGACATTAAAGAAATATTTGAGTTTTCTTTTGTCCGGGTCATGGACTGCAACGTCATGATCCAGGCACAATTCTTCCACAAGCCAGGCTCCCATATGGCCGGCACCGAGAACGACTATTTTCATGAGACGCTTTCCTCTTTATAAAACCCCAAATTTTTGAAGTGAGTGGTTATTTTCCTGATCTCTTCCAATGCCGCCATGATCTCTTCCCGCTCCGAGGACCCTTCGAAATCAAGGAAGAAAGCGTAAGCGCCGGGTTCATGAGGGATGGATTCGATTCTGGTAAGGTTAATGTTTCTAACGGCAAAAAGCTCCAGAACACTGAACAACGTCCCCGCCTTATGCTCGGTCGAGAAGACAATGGAGCATTTATCGGCTTGCTCGTTATTTTCGTTTCTTGCCAGCACGAGGAATCGGGTCATATTGCTTTTTAGATCTTCGATGTTTTCCTTTACGATCTCCAGTTGATACAGCCCGGCCGAGAGCCTGCTCGCAATGGCTGCTGAGTGTGTGAGCCCCTTTTCAGACACCATTCTTGCCGCCCCGGCCGTATCACCGAACTGAATGGGCTCCAGCCTGTTTCTGGCGAGAAATCGGCGGCACTGCAGGAGGGCCTGCGGATGGGAATAGGCGGAACGAAGCTCCCTGTGGTCCGTTTCCGGCAATGCAAGGAGGCAGAGGTGTACGGGAATTTTGACCGCGCCGACCACACGAAGCGGCGTATCGATGAGGAGTCGGTTTACCTGCTCCACAGGACCGCCCAGGCTGTTTTCCACGGGGACGATCCCGTAATCATAGGTCCCGGATTGAACGCCGTAGAATACCTCATCAAAGCGTTTACACGGGATGGGGATCATTTCTTGCTTCCACGCCTTTGAAGCCACTTCTCCATAGGCACCGTGCTCCCCTTGAAATGCGATGAGCTCGGCATCCATCCTCTGGAGCCGCTTGCTTTCTTTGATAATATCCAGATAGAGTCGTTTCGTGAAATCCGGGCTTGCCACACCGGTGGGGAACGCCTCTGTCCGGGCGACCACCTCCTCTTCCCTCTTTTTGTCCTCGATTCCCTGCTTGAACCGCTTCGTCAAAAGGCCCATCTCCAGGCGTTCATTGAGAAGCTTCAGGATGGTCGAATCCAGTCGGTCGATGTTGTGTCTGATCTGTTCAAGTTCCATATAAACCCCTTCCCAGTCGATATGTGTGAGATTAAGCATCTTCGCGTTTTTTACAGGCCCGGCGATCCAAGCGTCTAATGCCAGGACCAATTCATGTCCCCTGTCATCTGCTCAAGCTCGCTCAAGGCGACCTCCTCCACGACGGCATGCCCGATATCGGTCAAAAATACGAAATGAATTTTCTCACCGCTCCTTTTTTTGTCCTTTCTCACCGCGTCAAACACGGCCTCTCGATTTAGATCGACTCTCGTGGGAAGACCCAGTTTCGTGAGTAACGTCTTGATCCTTTGCACACGATCGAGAGGCAAATAGCCTTTCATCTGGGAAAACAAAGAAGCCATGACCATGCCCACGCTCACGGCTTCACCGTGGGAGGCCCCGGTCGTCCTTTCGATGGCGTGGCCGAAGGTGTGGCCGAAATTGAGCACACGTCTTTCTCCGGTTTCTGTTTCATCCCTGTTTACAACGCCCGTCTTGATTTTAAGTGAAGCACGGACAAGTTTCTCCATAACGGATTCCTGAAGCTCGAGCGCTTTTTCGTGGTTCTCCTCGAGATAGGAAAAGAGGTCTTTATCCGCGATGAGCGCGTGTTTTACGATCTCTGAAAAACCAATAAGGAGTTCCCGTGCCGGCAACGTATTCAACAAACCCACATCACACAGAACAAACTCGGGCTGGCTGAAGAGCCCGACCATGTTCTTATACCCATTGAGGTTAACGCCGTTCTTCCCTCCGATGCCGGCGTCCACCTGGGAGAGAAGCGTGGTGGGTATCAACCCGAATCTTAACCCGCGTAGGTAGGTGGAGGCGGCAAATCCGGTGATATCGCAAACCACGCCGCCCCCGATACCGACGACAAAAGAGGAACGATCCAGACCGAGATGTAAGAACGAATCGTATATCTCGGTCACTGTGGAGAGGGTCTTTATGCCTTCACCGGCACCGATCTCTACAACCTTAAAGGGAGGAAAATCCTTTTCGTAAAGGCGCCGGACGTGGGTATCGGTTATGATCACCCCCCGGTCAAACGGCGCATACGCTTCAAGATTCCTTATGCCTTTAGCCACCCGAATCGTTGAATTTCCACTGCGTCCCCGTATGTAAAGGGCTGACGTGATCATTGTGCCGCCCCGATCATCCGCTCGTTCATCAGATTCATACCGGCGCGCAACCCCCGCAGCTTTTGCATGAGTTCCCCGAACATGACCGGATTCATGGCTTGGTCTTTATCACACATGGCCTCGGCAGGATTACAATGCACTTCGATGAGGATACCGTCTGCGCCCGCCGCCATGGCCGCAAGGCTCATGGGCGAGATGATGCTCAGTCTACCCGTAGCGTGAGATGGGTCCACGAGGATGGGAAGATGAGAAATTTCCTGGATTGAGGGGACGATGCTCAAGTCGAGCGTGTTTCGGGTGTAGGTCTCGAAGGTCCGGATGCCCCTCTCACAGAGCATGACGTTGGGATTTCCGCCGGCGAGGATGTACTCCGCACAATTTAACCACTCTTTTAGCGTTGAGTTCATGCCGCGCTTCAACAACACCGGTTTTTCGACTTTTCCCACCTCTTTGAGCAGGGAAAAGTTCTGCATATTTCGTGTGCCGATCTGCAGGACATCCGCATACTCGCAGACCCAGGACACATCCCTGGGGTCCGTCACTTCGGTGACCACCGGCAGCCCCGTCTCCTGTCTGGCCTTGTCTAATATCTTCAGGCCCTTAAGGCCGAGTCCCTGAAAATCATAAGGCGACGTTCTTGGTTTGAACGCCCCTCCCCGCAGCATATTGGCACCGGCCTCCTTTACTTTTCGGGCCGTCTCAATGGTCTGGATCTCGCTCTCGACGCTGCAGGGCCCCGCAATAACGACAAAATCCTTCCCCACCTTGACATTTTTCACGTCAATCACCGTTTTCTTGTTCTGATCTCCGTTTTTTGACGCAAGTCTTAAATGATTCATTTTTCTCCTAGCCTCCGAGTCCTATCTTTATTTAGGTATAAAAAAGCCATGGTCGATGATGGTCCCCCCATGGCTTCGGTCAATTGAACGTAGACTATGCCATGGGCGGACCTGTCCCCCACAGATAAAAATAATAAAAGCCATTCCGATATAGATTATAAGAATGCTGAACGCTCATTTTAAATACCCCATTCATTACTCGCCTGTGACAATACCGCCCTCGATCGCAAATAATGATCGGCCAGGACAATTCGCATCATGGCCTCCAACACGGGAACCATACGCGGTACGGCCGAGATATCGTGCCTTCCACCCAATGCCAGATTGGAGAGCTCCCCGCTTCTATCGATGGTCTGTTGTTGCTTCCGTATGGACGAAATGGGTTTCACTGCGACGCGAACGACGATCTCATCGCCATTGGATATGCCCCCCAGGATTCCCCCGGCATTGTTGGTTTCAAACCCCTGTGGTGTGATGGGGTCGTTGTTTTCCGACCCTTTAAGCTTTGTGGCTTCGAATCCGGCGCCGATCTCCACGCCTTTTACCGCACCCAGGGACATGACCGCCTTTGCAATATCGGCGTCCAACTTATCGAACACGGGTTCCCCCAGGCCGGACGGACAACCCTCAGCCCGTATCTCCACAATGCCGCCGAGAGAATCCCCATCCTTCCTGGCGGATTCGAGCGCAGATATCATGCCCTCGGCCGCACTCGGATCCGCACAGAAACAGGGGTTGGTTTCTATGGCATCGGGATGGAAGGCAACCGCCCTTATGCCGCCGAGCTCAAGCGTATGTGCGAGGATCTTTAAACCGATGGGCCCGAGGATCTTTGCTGCCACGACACCGGCGGCAACCCTGGCCGCCGTCTCCCGTGCCGACGATCTGCCGCCTCCCCTGAAATCAAAGTGACCGTACTTTTTAAAGTAGGTGTAATCGGCGTGGCCGGGTCGAAACACATCGCGTAACACGGTATAGGGGTTGCTGTCCACATCCCTGTTTTGGATGAAGAGGGTGATGGGTGCACCAGTGGTAAGGTCCTCAAAGACCCCTGAGAGTATCTCCACTCGATCCGCCTCGTTCCGCGGCGTGTCCAGGCGGTGTCGCCCGGGCCTGCGGCGCGCCATGTCTTTTAAAAAGTCATTGGTCGTCAGTCGAATCGCGGGAGGACACCCATCGATAACCACGCCGACACCCGCGCCGTGGGATTCGCCGAATGTGGTTATCCTGAAAATTTGTCCGAAAGAATTTCCGCCCATGGCACCCTCGATCGCTTCACGGAAGGCTTCTTGAGACTCCCTATGATCGATTCGGTTACATCATTGATATTGAGATGGCTTGTATTCACGGAAAGATCACAGACGCTTTCGTAACAGGGACGCCTTTTCCGCAGCATTTCCGATATTTCACCCCTCAGGTCCCCGCCTGTCAGAGAGGGTCGGCTCTCCCGGGATCGGGGATCTCTTTCCAGCCGCAAGCCCAACACTGCTGCATCGGCTTTCAGCCAGACCATAATCCCATTGGCCTTTAAATGCCTCACGTTGTTTTCATCCAATACCGAGCCCCCGCCCGTTGCGATAACCAGGTTGTTACTTTTTGCCACATGCCGTATCACTTGCGCTTCCAACGCACGAAAGTGTGGCCAACCCTCCCTGAGCACCAACGTGTTGATGGCACACCCCGCCTGACCTTCTATCCGCCTATCCGTGTCAACGAACGGCCTTCCCAGCGCCTCGGCGAGCCGTTCACCCACTGCACTCTTGCCACTGCATCTGTGGCCTATGAGGACGATGTTTCTATGATCCATCCTTTTGCCTCTGCCGGCACCCGCTCGTTCCCCTTCACTTCATGCCCATTTGGTTCATTTTGT
>JARRPY010000079.1:0-12901 GCA_037382425.1 Deltaproteobacteria bacterium | reverse complement strand
CAATGCCGATGCAGGTGGTGAAACAACTCCGAAATGCGAATAGAGAAAAGACCGTGCGGGATCTCAATAATGCCAGGTAGCCGGCGGGCGTCTGATCCAGGCGTCCAAGCTGTTTTACGCTCTTTCGGTTTTCCGGAGGCAGAAAGAAGAGACAGAGAATGAACCCCATGCCCGTCAGTATCCCCATCCCCACAAAAGCGGCTTGAATGGAGTTGAAAGTGTCCCGAACCACCCCGCCCAGAACCGGGCCGGCACTGAGGCCGCCGTAGAGGGAAAGGTTAAATAACCCCATCACGTGGCCTTCTTTCAGTCTCGGGGTGATGTCTCCCACGTAAGCCTGGGCCACCGGCAGGATCATGGCGGATGCAAATCCCTGGGCGAGCCTTAGGAGAATCAGGAAAACAATGCCTTTGAGCAGCACATATAGGATAGCGAGGAGAAAGTAGAGAAGGAGTCCGGTGGTCAGCAGGCCCTTTTTGCCTCTTCGATCGGAAAGTTTTCCGAAATAGGGAACAAACAGGGTTCTGGTGAGTGAAAAGGCAGCGAATATTAACCCGATCTCAAACCCACCCGCCCCCAGGTCATGGGCGTAGACCGGGAGGAGCGGGGCCACGAATCCCGCACCCATGGTCGTCACGAACACCGCGGTGAAGAGGGTCATGAATATTTGCGTATTGGTCTTGGACATGTCACATTCCATTGGGCCGGGCCCGATGTTCAGCAATGGCGGAGATCTCCGCTGAACAGTAGGTTCCACGAGTTAAGATGCTTATGGCACGGCTGGAAGGAATTTTCAACTCGTGGGACGGGGTTAAAAGGGAATGACACGGGTAAAGAGAAAACGCGTGCCCGCCGGTGAAAGGGGTTGCACAGGGATCTAGGCCTCTGGTAACGTAGGAAGCGGGTTTCCAACAAAGACAATCACGCCCCTTTGCAGGAACCGGCATGACGTGCTGATCAAAAGGATAACATATTGCGATGAATCCTTAAGGAGATAGATACCATGGAAGTGGTCCGAGAACCGGCGGGTCGCGTACTTGAAAAGATTGTTGCGCAGTATCCCGACAGGGACGCCCTCGTTCATACGGAAGACGGGGTCAGGTACAATTATGAGTTGTTGTGGTGGGAAGTGGAGCGGGTGGCAAAGGGGCTATCGGCTATCGGTATTGGGCACGGAGACCGGGTTGCCATATGGGCCCCCAACATTCCGGAATGGGTGATCGCCTTTCTGGGGCTATCCCGGATCGGGGGGATAACGGTTCCCATCGACCCGGGGGCCAAGAAAGAAGATTTGTCATTTATTTTGACCCAATCCCAATGCAAGGCCATGATCATGGTCAAGGGAGTAGAGGATCAGGAGTATGTGGAAACCCTCATGCAGGTTAAAGATGAGATCCCCTCCCTGGCATACATCGTGATGGTGGATGTGGCGTCCTTTCCCGACATGATCCCGTGGACGGAACTGACGGCCATGGGAGACAACGGGGACCCCGATCTTTTCACCCGTCACGTGGATGCCGTGGGTCCCGAGGATCCCATCGCCATCATGTATACTTCGGGCACCACCGGAACGCCCAAAGGGGTGGTCCTCGATCACCAGGGCCTGATCAACAAATCCATTTTTTCGACGGCGCGCCAAGGGATAAGCCAGGAGGACCGGGTGTGCCTCTTTTTCCCGCTTTTTCACATGTTCGGAAATACCTGCATCGCCCTTGCCAGTCTGCTAAGGGGAGCCGCTTTGATCATGCCGTGTCGCTCGTTCGAGCCGTCCAAGGTCTTGGGCGCTGTTTACAAAGAGGAGTGTACGGCCATTCACGGTTCCCCTTCCATGTTCATCGCACTCCTCGATCACCCCGAGTTCAAGGTAAAGCGGTGGAAAACCGTGCTCAGGGGAACGGTAGGGGGTGCCCCCTGTCCCATGGAACTGATGAAGCGGCTGGTGGATGCGGTGGGGGTGAAGAAAATTACCGTGGGATACGGGATCACCGAGGCCTCATCATGGCTCACCATGACCCACCCGGATGATCCGCTCGAATTGCGGGTGGGGACCATCGGGACCTCCCTGGCCTGCAACGAGGTCAAGGTGGTGGATCCCGCCACTCAGGAAGACTTGCCGTCCGGGAAACAGGGCGAATTGTGCACCAGGGGCTTTCTCATGAAAGAATACTATAAGCTGCCCGCAGCCACGGCCGCGGCCATGGACGGAGAGGGCTGGTTCCACACCGGAGACCTGGGGCAGATCGATGAGCAAGGCTATGTGAGGATCACCGGCCGGTTGAAGGATGTCATCATTCGCGAGGGGATCGAAATCCATCCCGTTGATGTGGAGGAATGCCTGTACGGGCATCCGGATGTATCCGAGGTCCAAGTGTTCGGGTTTCCCCATCCGGAAAAGGGGCAGGAGGTGGCGGCCTGGGTGAGGATCAAAGAGGGTTCCGCGCTGAATACCGAAGATCTGGCACGGCATGCGGAAACAGCGCTCGATCCGGCCATTCGGCCTTCATACTACAAAATTGTTTCGGAATTTCCCATGACGCGAAGTGGGAAGGTGCAGAAGTTTAAATTGGCGGAAATGGCGAGTCAGGAGTACACCGGCTGATCTTCTTGTGTTCCTCCATGATGCACCGGTCCATTACGACCCGAATGCCGGCCTGCCGCGCCTTTCGGGCGGCTGCTTCATGCACCACGCCGAGTTGCATCCATAAGACCTGAAGACCCAGGGCGATAGCCTGATCCACCACCGGCGGCACCCTGGATGGGTTTAAAAAGAGATTCGCCATATTTACTTGAAACGGGATGGCCGCCAACGAAGGGTAACAGGGGCGACCGAGGATCTTTTTTTGGCCCGGATTGACCGGTACGATCTCATACCCCTGCTTCAGTAGGTACCGCGCCACCCTGTTGCTGTCCCTCGCTTCCTTAGGGGACAGCCCCACGATGGCGATTCGTTGACACGACTTAAGGATTGCCGCCAGATCCTCCTGGATCGGGGGATCTTGGTACTGAGCGTTTTGAAGGGTCTTCATCCCAGTGTCTAATCCAGCAGTTTTTTGATGGTCTCCGTCTTCTTCTTGACGTCCATGGCCTGCTTGACGCCGGGGACACGGCTGGCCATCTGGTTGACGACTTTCGCCTCCAGGGACGGTGTCGACGCCTCTGATTCGGCCGCTTTGGCGTCATCCGCCCCCTCCTTCTCCTTGGGCTCCGAACGGAACTCTTTCTTGACGTTCCTAAACTCCCTGATGGCGCCGCCCAGTCCTTTACCCACATCCGGAAGCCGCTTGGCGCCGAATATGAGGAGAACGATGATGCCGATGATAATGAGTTCCGTGGGTCCTAATCCAAACATGTTTTTCTCCTGAATTTTGGGGGATTCGCTGTGGTTACGATAGCGGTTCTGTAAACTGAACCGGGTCTTCGTTCTCATCTCGTTCCTGAACCGATCCGACCATATAGGCGTTTTCGCCCATGGCCTTCAGGCGCAGGAGCGCTTCATCGGCTTCTTCCTCGCTGAACACCATCAACAAGCCGATTCCGTTATTGAATGTACGCATCATCTCCCGGTCGGTTATGTTTCCCGCTTTTTGGATGTATTGAAATATCGGGTTGGGCGTCCACGCCGACCGATCGATGACGGCCTTACACCGCGTCGGAAGGATACGGGGCGGGTTGTCGATCAGTCCCCCGCCGGTGATGTGGGAGATGCCGTAAATGCGGAAGTCTCTCCTGAGGTTGGTGACGGCCCGTGCATAGATCCGCGTGGGTTCCAGCAATTCCTCCCCCAGGGTCCGACCGAAATCCTCCACATAATCGTCTACGGACATCTTCAGCCCTTCGAAAAAGATTTTTCGGACCAGGGAATAGCCGTTGCTGTGAAGGCCGCTGGAGCCGAGACCGATCAACCGGTGACCCACGGCGATTTCAGAGCCGTCCAAGAGTTCCTCATTATCGGCCAGCCCCACCACAAACCCGGCCAGGTCATATTCATCTTCGGCGTAGAAACCCGGCATTTCGGCGGTTTCGCCTCCGATGAGTGAGCATTTGGCCTCCATGCACCCGGCCGCAATCCCCTTGATGATCTGACGGGCCCGTTCCAGTTCCAATTTGCCCATGGAGATATAATCGAGCATAAAGAGCGGTGCGGCCCCCTGGACCACGATGTCATTCACGCACATGGCCACGAGATCGAGGCCCACGGTGTCATGCTTGCCGGTCATGAAGGCGATTTTCAGCTTGGTGCCGACGCCGTCCGTCGAACTCACGAGTACCGGGTTCTTGACGTTCTGGAGGTTCAGGGAAAAAAGGCCGGCAAATCCGCCGATATCCGTCATGACCCCGGTCCTGTAGGTCCGCTGAACGATCGGTCTGACCATGTCCACGAGTTTGTTGCCGGCGTCGATGTCCACCCCGGCATCGGCGTAACTGTATTGTTGAGGGTCTTGTTCCATCTTCTTTTGGTATCCCCTTTATGGTAATATCATCTTGGCGATAATCTCTTTCATGATTTCCTGGGTTCCGCCGCCGATGGACAGGATTCGGTTGTCCCGGTACAGTCGCTCCACGAGATACTCCCGCATGTACCCCGCCCCCCCGTGAATTTGAACCGCATCATAGGTAACCCTGTCTCCAACCGTGCAGGCAAAGTTCTTGGCCATGGCGATCTCCTTGACCCGGTTTTCTCCCGCATCGATTTTAGCGGCGATCCTGTAAGTGAATTCCCGGCTGGCCTCCACCTGCGTCGCCATATCCGCCAGTTTATGCCGGGTTACCTGAAACCCGGAGAGGGGCCGGTTAAATGCCTCTCTCTCCCGTGCATATTTGATGGACGCCTCCAAGGCCATGCGCGCGGTCATGTTGGCCATGACCGCCAGTTGGAGCCGTTCCCTCTGGAAGTTCTCCATGATCCCGTAGAAGCCCTTGCCTTCGGCTCCCAGGAGGTTTTCTATGGGGACGCGGCATTCATCGAGAAAGATCTGACCCGTGTCCGATGCCCACCAGCCCATTTTTCTGAGCTTCTTGGAAACCGAATACCCGGGCGTATCAGAAGGGATGATGAGGAGGCTTAATCCCCCATACCCTTCGCCGCCCGTACGAACGGCGCAGGTCAGTTGATCGGCCCGCACGCCGCTGGTGATGTAGGTCTTGGACCCCGTCACCCGGTAGTGATCCCCGTTTTTAACCGCCCGGGTCCGAATGTTGGCCACGTCGGAACCCGCGTTGGGCTCCGTGACGCCCAGGGCCGCGACCTTATCTCCCTTGAGCACAGGGGGGACGAACCTAGATTTTTGGGCGTCGTTCCCCAGGGCCAGGATCGGCGGGATACTGATGTCCAGGGATCCTAAACCGGCGGCGATGCCGCCGGAACCGCATCGCATCAATTCCTCAGCAGCCGCGATTTTGACGAAAATATCCCCGCCTGAGCCGCCGTAGGCCTCGGGATACCCGATGCCGAGGATGCCGGTATGGCCTGCCTTTTTATAGAGTGTCTTGGGAAATTCTCCGGCTTCTTCCCACTCCTCCACAAAAGGGGCAATTTCCCGTTCCACGAAACGCCGAACCGTCTGGCGGACCATCTGGTGGGTTTCGCCGAAATATTCCTGATACGGACTCAAGGAGATTTTAAGCGAATGGACCCGTTCCGCATGGAAACAGAATGGGTCCTATCCCTTGCGGCTTAGAGCGGAAAAAGTTGCTCAATGCGCTGGGCCAGCATGATATCGCCCGTTGCTTTGAGCTGTCCGCTCATGAAGGCCTGCATGCCGTTCACCTGTTTGTTCACCATGCCGAGCCACGTGTCACCAGACATGGTCAGGGTCACAGTCGGCGAATCGCTTGTCCCCTCGTTCACCTCACATGTGCCGTCTTTGATGATCACATTCCAGCTTCCGCCGCCGTCACCCGTGATGTCAAACTGAAAGACGGCATTCACTCCCTGGGCCGCATTGGCATTGAACACCTCCGGCATCTTGCCGAAAACCTCTTTTACATCTGTAAACGCCATTTTTTCCTCCTTTTTCTTATTTGTCAATTTTATGGTTTCGAATTACCCTTCATTCTTATACCACACCTGAGCCAGCGGATCCCTTGGGGGGCGGGATGACCACGGCCTTTCCTTCAGCCACCTGTTTGCCGTTCTGATTGGTCCACTCAAGCGCCATGACCACCCATTCTTTGTCCTCGATTTTCTCCGCCACGGTGGCCGTGGCCGTAATGGTATCGCCGAAAAAGGTGGGCGCCTTGAAGCGGCAGGTGATTTCCACAAGCAGGGTTCCCAGGCCGGGAAGTTTCATTCCCAGAACAGGCGCGATGAGCCCTTGCGCCAGGGCACCATGGGCGATTCTCGTCTTGAATGCCGTCTGTCTTGCAAACGCCTCATTCATATGAAGGGGATTAAAATCCCCGCTGATACCGGCAAACAGTGAGACATCCGTTTCCGTGATGGTCTTGGAAAAACCGGCTGTCTCCCCGATTTCCAGTTCATTGTATCCCTTTCCCAGTTCAAAGTCCATGAATAACTCCTGTTTGAGATGGAAATCCCCAGCCGCCTACTTGCCCGTGAAATGGGGCGTGCGTTTCTCCATGAACGCGTTCATCCCTTCCGCCGCATCATGAGTGGATATGACGCGTCCCAATGCCTCGCAAAGGAAGTCCACCGCCGCGTCAAAGGGCATCTGACAGGCTTCGTTGAAGGCTTCTTTGCCGAGGCGGGTGCCTATGGGGCTCTTGTTGGAAAGAAGTCCCAGGGTATTTTGGATCTCGTCATCCAGGCGGGCGGGGGGCACGGCTCTGCTGATGAGACCCATCTGCTCCGCTTCCGGTGCCCCGATTTTGCGGCCGGTGAGGACCATGTCCATGGCCTTTTTGTAGGTGACGTTTTTGAAGAGGAGCGCACCGACCATCATCGGAAAGATGCCCACATTGACCTCGGGGGTACAAAAATAGGTGTCGTTCCTGGCAATGACGATGTCGCAGGAGAGCATCAGTCCGATGCCCCCGGCCAGGCAGGCGCCATTGACTCGGGCCACGAGCGGTTTTCCGAAGGCCGCCATCTGTTTCAGGAGGTGGGCGTAGTGCCTGGGGCCGCTAAGCCGGTCCGCTTCTTCGCCGGCCAGGGTTATTGCCAGGTCTGCTCCCGAGCAGAAGATCTTTTCCCCTGCCGCGGTGACACAGACCGCTCGAACGGCCTCATCCGTTTCCGCCGATTGGAGGTGATCCGAGAATGCGGTGATCATCTCCTGGCTGATGGCATTTCTTCGGGGCTCGCGGTTGATGGTCAGCCAGACCACCTGATCTTTCTTTTCATAAAGGAGGTCGTTACTCATTTGATTTTTCCTCTGATTTTGATGTCGATCCGCATCGCGTCACCAGCGCGGGAGCGAATCACCATGGGGTTTAAGCCAATAATCCGTCGGCGATCCTCATGCGGGAGAGTTCCGAAGCCGTGCCGGCGATTTGAAGGTATCTGGCGTTGCGATATCCTTCTTGAGCCGGATTTTGCCGTATGAATCCGGTGTGCCCCAGGATCTGCAGGGCCTTGCTGTTCACTTCCTCGGCGGATTCGGTGCAGAAGACCTTGGCGCAATGGCCGAGGGTTTCGGCCTCCTGCTCGCCGGCTTCCGCCATCCATGCCGCGCGGTAAACCAGAAGCCGCGCGGTCTGTAGCAGGGTGAGCATTTCGGCCAGTTTGAATCCGATTTCCTGGTAGGCGATGAGCGGCTTCCCCCCGCTCTGATGCTGCTTGGCATGGGTGAGCGCTGCGTCGAAGGCGCGCTGCGTGAGGCCCAGCCCGGCGGCGGCCAGCACCTGATTTTCCCATGCTCGGGCCTTGGGGAAGATGTCTCTCGCCTCTGAAGGCCCCATGATGCGCTCAGATGGCATCGTGCAGCCATGTAAGGCCACGCCGGATGCGGCCACGCCCTTGTAGCCGAGGGTGTGGTGCCGGGATCCAATTGACACGCCCGGCTCATCGGGCCGGACCAGGAAAAAGGTCCCTGTGTCATTGGGTTCCATCTTGCCCCCCACGGCAATCCAGTCCGAAATGGGTGCGTTGAGGGCATGGACCTTGGTCCCGGTCACCTCGAGTCCTCCGGATGTGGGTGTCCCCACGGTCTCCATATCGGCCCGGGTTTCATCGAATCCGGCTTCTGCCAGGGCCACCGCCCCGATGATTTCTCCCGCTTTGATGCCGGAAAGAATTTCGGATTTGACCGCCGAATCGCCATAGGTGCGAACGAGACGGCCGAATATGCGGACAGTGGTCTCCACGCACAAAAACAGAGAAGGCGCCAGGGTGGCCAGGGTCTCCTGAGCCAGTGCGGTGGCGGGACCGTACGGGGGTCCGTCCAGGCACAGACCGAGGTATCCGGTTTCCCCGAGGCGCTTCGTCCAGTTGAGAATCTCCTTTCGCGTGCCCTCGATGTCGTCATATTCCAACCCCTCAAAGGGGTCGACGGGCATCTCACAAAATAGGGTTTGGAGCCTTTCTTTGAGGGCATTTTCCTTAGGAGAAAAGTCAAAATTCATCGGTTTGAATCCTCATTAAATCAATTTTGAAATGATTTTTTTCTGTATATCCGATGTGCCGCCGCCGATGGGTGCCAGACGGCTGTCCCTGAAGCATCGCTCCACTTCATATTCGTGGCAGTATCCGTAACCCCCGAAGATCATCATGGCGTCGTTGGCCGGTTGAAGCCCCCAGTCTCCCACAAAGAGTTTTGCGACGGCCGCCTCCAGGTGATTGAGGGGCCTCCCCTGGTCCTTACACCAGGCGATGCGATAGCAGAGGGAGCGGGCCGCCTCTATAAAGATTTTGATATCGGCCAATTTATGTTTGATGGCCTGAAATTCTGAAATGGGACGTCCAAACTGGTACCGCTCCCGGGCATATCGAACGGCTTTATCCAAAATATAGGATATGCCGCCCACGAAGGGGGCGAGCAGGGCACTCAGATTTTCCTGGGGGATTTCACAGTTCTCGAAGATCAACTCCGAGGTATGGGAGGTGCGAACCCCCATCTTTTCGAGATTCCTGCCCGCGGAAAACCCGGGCGTTCCTTTCTCCACCACAAACGCCGAGATACCTGCATGCTTGAGGTCTTTGCCCGTTTTTGCATACACCACCGCCACATCCGCCACGGGTCCGTTGGTGATGAACATCTTGTTGCCGTTCAGCACATAGCTTCCCTCTCGTTTTTCGGCCCGGGTGGACATGGACGCCACGTCCGACCCTGCGCCGGGTTCGGTGAGACCCATACACCCGACCCATTCTCCGGAGCACAATTTGGGGATATACGTCTCCCGCTGGGTCTGGGTGCCGTGCGAAAAGAGGGTGTCTGCACAAAGAAATGTGTGGGCTCCATAGGCCAGAGAAAGGCCGCCGTCTACCCCGGCCTCACCGAGGGCTTCTCCGGCCATGACGGTGGTGACCACGTCGGCGTTGCTTCCCCCCAAATCCTCGGGGAAGTGGAGCCCGAGAATGCCAAATTCGCCCAACCGTTTAAAGGATTGAAAGTCGAATGCGCCCTTGAGATCGTGTTCCTCGACCCGGGGGACGATTTCCTTCCTGGCAAAGCGAATGACCTGGTCCTTGAATATCCTCTGTTCTTGGGTCCATGCAAAGTCCATGGTGTCGTGTCAATGCCTCCTCATCCGATTTCCTGCGCCGTGTAAAAACACTTCCAATATGGTGTCCGCCATTCGGCTTTTCTGCTCATCGCCCGTGATCCGCCGATCCTCGAGCACCATGGCCGAAAGGAGTGTCTCTATGGCGCCTAAGAAGATGTAGGTGAGATAACGGGGGTTGAGATCCTCCCTGAACGTGCCGGAGGTCTGTCCTTCCTGAATCAGTTCCTGTATACGAGACATGCATTCCTTGAAATACGTCAATCGGGTGCTGGTTAAGTTGGCCGTCGATCTGGAGATTTCGGTAATGAAGACGTTCACCAATTCGGGATCGGCCTGGTAGGTGTTGAAAAAATAGAGAATCAATTGCTTGAGCTTTATGGCGGCGTCTTGTTCTCTCAGACGAATGTCTTCCATCAACTGAAACATGCCTTCCCACCAGTGCCGGAGGATCGTATCGAAAAGATCCTCCTTATTTTTGAAATAGTGGTAAACCAATCCGTAGGATATCCCCGCCTCCCGGGCGATATCCGAAATTCTGGCCCGGTGATACCCTTTTTCCTTTATGACCTTGAGGGCCGCCTGAAATATCAGGCGTTCCTTTTGACTCCCGGTTGAGGAGGTGATTCCTTCCATTCAAGTATTATAGACGAACCGTTGATTGACTTGTCAATCAGTATCTGATTCTCGCGGCATTTCTATGAAATACAAAAAGGAATGCCTTAGCAAATATCGCTATTTTGATGTTAGTTAATTGTTTTGTGATTTTTCTTGCAAATGAAAATTGGATGTGTTAATGACGCGGTGAAATTGTGCGAACCGGGGCGAATGATGGGGAAAAAAAGGGATAAAATCAGCGCTTTTTTGGGGCCTGACACGGCGTTTGAGGGGAAGCTTTCTTTTCAAGGCGGTGTACGAATAGACGGCCGGTTCAAAGGAGAAATCCAGACCGAAGGGAGCCTGATTGTGGGGCAGAGCGGTGAGATAGAGGCGGATATTAAGGCCTCACGGGTGCTCATCGGCGGTGTGGTGCGCGGCGATATTGTGGCGGAAGAGAAGATCGAGATTTTGTGTCCGGCCAAGGTGTTCGGAAATATCGAGGCCTCCATCGTCACCATGGAAGAAGGGGTCATTTTCGAGGGGAACTGTACGACCCGGAGCACCACTGGGCAGACGGAAAGTAAAGTGGCGTTTCTGAAGAATCGACCGGACGCAAAAAACGAGGGTTGAGGGCCAAAAATGTTTTGACAAGAAAAATTTATTCTTGTAAAAGGCGTTACTCCCAAAATTAAATAAACCCACATATCAAAATAGCCGCAGACGGCTCAACGAAAAGAGGAAAGGATCCACATAATATGCTCGATATTAATGGTACCCTAATACTCCAGATTGCCAATTTCCTGGTGCTTCTCCTGCTCATGAATGTGATTTTATATCGGCCGATCCGAAGGATGCTGAGCCAGAGGGCCGAAGAGATGGCTGGTCGTGAGAGCAGCATCGAGGCCTTGAAGGAGAAAGCCGGGAGATATCAAGAGGATATCGAGGAAGGGATGGTCGCCGCGAGAAAGGAAGGCTACAACAAGAAAGAGGCGTTGAAGGCCGAGGGCTTGGCAGAGGAAAAGGGATTTCTGCAGGAAGCCAGTGCGTCCGTCGAACAGAAAATGAGTGCCGCGAGAAAGGATATGGAAAACAAGACGGCAGAGGTGCGAAAGGCCCTGGAGGAACAGATCGCCGATTTTTCCAATGAGCTGGCCGAAAAAATACTGGGAAGGAGCGTTCGATGAGCAGGTTCATGAGCGGAAAAGGAAAAGCCCTGTGGAGCGCGGGCGTTGCCCTGCTGTTGGTCGCACTGATCTGCGGTGTGTCCATGGCGAGCGGTGGCGGAGAGGCCGCCCATGAGGCCCACGGCGGGTCAGTCGTCAATCTGATGTACAGGATACTGAACTTTGTCTTGATGGTCATTATCCTGGTGGTCGTGATTAAAAAGACGGACATGCTCAGTTTTTTCGGGAGAAGAAAAGAGGAGATCCGTCAGCGGCTCGATACGCTCAAAAACGAAAGAGAGGCTGCCGAGACTCATGCCCGGGAATTAGAGACCAAACTGAAAGAGTTTGAGCAGCAGAAGAAGGAGATCCTTGAGCAGTTCAGGGCGGAAGGCATGAAGGAGAAAGCCCGGATCGTTGCGGAGGCCAAGGTGAGGGCGGAACAGGTAGTGGCCCAAGCCGATGCCACCATCGAGCGGGAATTGGAGGCGGCCAAAGAGCGGCTGAAACAAGAGGTGGTGGATATCGCCGCAAATAAGGCTCAGGATATGATCGTCAGCCAGATAAAGGACAGTGATCAGGACCATTTGGTCAATGAATTCATAGAAAGAGTGGAGAAACTACATTGATCGATTCCAAGGTTTCCAGAAGATATGCAAAGGCCCTGTTGAGTCTCGGACAGGAGGACGGTAATTACACGGAATACGGGGAAAACCTCAAGGAGTTTGGCGCGTTTTGCGCCGATAACAAGGAGTTTATTCAGGTGGTTTCCAATCAATTGTTTTCCGTGGAGGAGAGAAAGAAAATTCTTGATGTGGTACTGGGAAAAAGCAAATTTCCCGACTTGCTCAAGAATTTTTTGAGACTCTTGCTGGATAAGAACCGCATCGGCGCAATTGAGGAAATTTCCGACTACTATTCCAAACTCACGGACGACATCTCAAACATCACCCGGGCCGAAGTGACCACCGCGAGAACCTTGGCCGGGGATGCCCAAGAGCGGCTGAAAAAGGCCCTGGCGGACTTCACGTCCAAGGATGTCAAAATGGTGGTGCGCGAGGATGAAGCGCTCATCGGGGGTCTCGTGGTAAAAATAGGGGATATGGTATTGGATGGCAGTGTGAAGGCCCAGATCGAAGGGTTAAAAGAATCATTGAAAAGGGGTGAATACAACTAATGGAGATCAGAGCAGAAGAGATCAGTCAGGTAATTCGTGACCAGATTAAAGACTACGAAAAGAAGGTGGAGGTCAGTGAGACCGGAACGGTTCTTTCCGTAGGGGATGGTATTGCCCGTGTCTATGGGGTCGAGAAGGCCATGGCCATGGAAATGCTTGAGTTCCCCGGAGGCATCTACGGGCTCTGCCTGAATCTGGAAGAGGATAACGTCGGTGTCGCCATCATGGGAGACGACTCCCAGATCAAGGAAGGGGATACCGTAAAGCGGACGGGCCGGATCGCTGAAGTCCCTGTGGGAGAGGCGGTTCTAGGCCGGGTCATCGATGCGGTGGGCGTGCC
>JARRPY010000078.1:0-8956 GCA_037382425.1 Deltaproteobacteria bacterium | reverse complement strand
TTTCTGCCCCATGGGCGGGGCCAGGAGGAGGGCCCGCAGGTTAGCGGCAAAAACGTCTATGGCCTCTTGATCCGCCTGTTTCTTCGTTTCCAGACGAATCTCCGTCTCCATGGACACGGACAACAGCCGTTTAGACCCATCGTGGATGGCCTTTTGGACCTCTTCGGACGCTGGATTCTCCCCTTTAATGAACAACCGCTCCAGTATGCCGATGGCCGCCTCCGGAGGAGGGGTGATGCGCAGATCCAAAACCCCTTCTTTCTCTCCCCGCCGTAACGCCAGAATGCGGTGGGACGGCGCGCTCGAAACAGGCTCTTCCCCCTCAAAGTAATCCCGGAATTTGGCCCCTTCCTTTTCTTTACCAGGGATCACCCAAGACCGAAAGACCCCTTTGCGACGGTAGAGGTCGCGCATGCTTTCGCGGGCGGTCTGATCCTCGCTGATCCATTCAGCCATGATATGCCGGCTCCCTGAAAGGGCATCTTCAACAGACTCAACCCCCTTTTCCGAATTCACATAGAAAACGGCCTCCTCATCGGGAACGATCCCATCCGCCTGATCGAAGATGCGCTTGGCCAGGGGCTCAAGACCCTTTTCCCTTGCCATGCTCGCCTTGGTACGGCGTTTGGGCCGGTAAGGGAGGTAGATATCCTCAAGGGCGCTCAGCGTCACGGCGGCGTCGATTTTTTCCGCCAGTTCCTTACTCAAAAGGTCCCGCTCTTTCAGCGACTTCAATATGACCTGCCGTCGCCGGTCCAGTTCCCCGAGCTGAGCCATGCGGTCCCGAATGGCGGTAATGGCCACTTCATCCAGGGACCCGGTGGCTTCCTTGCGATAGCGTGCAATAAAGGGGACGGTTCCGCCCGCTTCCAGTAGACCTGCTGCGGCACCGACCTTTGCCTCGGGAAGGTTCAACTCCCGGGCAACGGTTTGGATCATCAGATCTGAATCCATTTCTCTTTAAACGACTCCTTTCACCCGGGAGCATGGGGATCGCCCCCGGCATTTTTGAAGAAACCTTTACTTTTCTTCCTGCGACTTTGTCAATCATTACCGCCAGCCGTTTCACGGTAAATCTCTTCTAAGCAGAAAATATGCGTTGAATAAACTCATTAGAAGTTTTGAATATGTTGAGAGGTTCCAGTGTTCAGTGTTCTGGTGTCAGAAAAGGACGAAATGCTTTATCCTGAAACCCGAAACCTGAAACCTGGTCATCCAAACGGTTAGCAACCGAAATGGGTGAGTCTCCTTTCAAATTTAATGACTCGGATGGTAGAACAAAATCATCGTGCTCACCCTTTGATGACCGGTTGCCCACACGCCCCGGGATGTGTTAGATGTCATAAACACGCAGTTCGTAGCCATTCGGAGTAGAGATCCAGATGAACGGAAACACCAAAAGAGAAAACGGCAGTCTGAAATGGCCCCCACTCCTGGAGGGAACCCTTGTCAGGCGATACAAACGCTTCATGGCGGACGTCAGGCTGAAGAACGGGCATGTCATCACGGCCCATTGCCCCAACTCCGGGAGCATGCGGGGATGCTCGGAACCGGGACGACCGGTCCGTATCTCGAGGCAAAACAGTCCCAAAAGGCGGCTGAAATACACCTGGGAAATGATCCACATGGGGACATCCTGGGTCGGGGTCAACACCCTGGTCCCCACCCGGCTGATCCATGCATCCATCGAAACCGGCAAAGTCGGACCGCTGTCAGGGTATCCCATCATCCGCCGGGAGGTGCCCTACGGGGAAAACTCCAGAGTGGACCTGCTCCTTGAAAACGGGAAGGACAAATGTTTTGTAGAGGTCAAGAACTGCACCCTGGTGGAGGACACCATTGCATTTTTTCCGGACGCCGTTACGGCAAGGGGCCTAAAGCACCTGGTCGAGCTTCAAAATGAGGTGGCCCACGGGCACCGTTCGGTCATGTTTTATCTCGTTCAGCGGATGGACGCAAAGGGGTTCGGTCCGGCCGATCGCATCGACCCGGCCTACGGACAGGAACTGCGACGGGCCGTCCGAAACGGGGTGGAACTCCTTGCCTACGATGTGGATATCGATATAGAGGGAATACGTCTGAATCGAAAACTTAAGGCGATACTTTAATTGAATATAATAATATTCTGATATATCAAACAACTTAAACGGAGGTAAATGCTGAAATGACAGCCATCTCACTCGACGGATGTTTCCCGCCCATTGCCACCCCCTTTAATGAACAGGGAACGGTGGATCATGAACAGTTGACCCGTAATCTTCAACAGTGGCAGGAAACCCCGCTCAAGGGGTTTGCGGTGCTCGGCTCCAACGGCGAAGCCGTGTTTCTGGATGAGGCGGAGAAGCTGGCCGTCTGGAAGACGGCACGGGAGGTGATCGACAGGGATCATCTGTTCATCGCCGGGACCGGATGCGAGTCCACCACGGCGACCCTGAAACTTACCGAGAAAGCGGCCCAATGCGGGGCGGACGCCGCACTGGTGGTCACCCCCCACTACTACAAAGGGAAAATGACCCACTCCGCCCTGATGAATCATTACAGCACAGTGGCGGATCAATCGCCTGTTCCCATCATTCTTTACAATGTACCGGCGTTTACCGGCGTCGACCTCTCTGCGGAGACCATTATCGCCCTGTCCCAAAATCCCAACATCGTGGGACTCAAGGAAAGCTCCGGGAATGTCGTCAAGATGGGGCGGGTGCACGCCGAAGCCGCTTCCCACTTCCAGATACTGGCCGGTTCCGGGAGTTTCCTCCTTCCCGCCCTGACCGTCGGCGCAGTGGGCGGCATCATGGCCCTGGCCTCTGTGGCGCCCCGACAACTCGATGACCTCATACGGCTTTTCAAGGACGGGGCGATAGAAGCCGCCCGGCGGATCCAGTTGAAACTCATCGATGTCAACACGGCCGTCACATCCGGGTTCGGCATCTCCGGACTCAAGGCGGCCATGGAAATGATCGGCATGTACGGGGGACCGGTTCGGTCCCCCCTCCTCCCCTTGAGTGGAGAGCAACGGGAATCGCTCAAGAGGATTCTTACGAAGGCGGGACTCCTCTAATCTGTCCAGCCCCAGCCCCCGCTCATGAGCCGGCGTCCTCCCCTGAATGGGCCTTGATGGGACGTACGGAAAGGATGGGGCACGGTGCCTGGCGGGCCAGCCGGTCCGTGGTCGACCCCACGAAGAGGGTCTCCATGAGGCTGCGGCCCCGCACCCCCATGACCACGAGTTCGATGTTGTTGACCACGGCATATTTGGTCAATTCCTCATGAGGCCTGCCCGCCAGGAGCACGGTGATGGGCGTGCACCAGTACCGGGCATCTTCGGAGACCATGCCATCGAGTTGATCCTCCAGCATATCCCGCAGGCCCTGGCTTTCCTCCCCTTCAGCGGCTTTACCGGACTTGAGCAGCCCCTTGTAGGCCTCCGGCTCGATCACGTGAACCAGATGGAGTTCGGACTGAAATTCCTGCGCCAATGCAAGGCCATAGGAAAACGCCAGATCGGAATCTGGTGAAAAGTCACACCCCACGAGGATTCGTTTCGGTTTGAACGCCGTTATTCCCGCTTTTTTCGGATGATGCTTCCCATTCGGGACAATGAGCAGGGGGCACGGCAAAATGCCCATGAGGCGGCCGGTTACCGATCCCAACACCAGGCGCTTGAGACCGGCCCTCGCATGGGTCCCCGAAATCACCAGGTCGACCGCCCGTTCCTCGGCCAGACGGACGATTTCGTCAGGCGCATGTCCGATCTCCACCAGAGGCTCCCACGCAATGGGTGCATCCCCGATTAATTCTCTGAGGTGTTCGTGAGCAAATTCCTCGAGCCGGCTCTGTTGCTCGAGCGGACTGATCATGCCTTCACCATAGACATGACCTGCAGTCAGGTCGACCACATGGCAGGTCAGGAGTTCTGCATTAAACTCTCTTGCCAGGGCAATACCATACCCCACCGCATAATCAGACAGTTCAGACAGATCCGTGGCACATAAAACCTTCTTCAGCTGAATTTTCATGGCCTTGCCTCCTGTTCTTGAGGTTGGAACCCTGTGTGGTGCAGTGAATGGATGCGATACGGTTACGGTAAAGGTCACTGCGGAAATGAACCATCCAATGTCTTTTGACGCAGGAACCCAGCTTACGCATATACGCTGAGCGGGGTCAAGAAAGATTTCCGTCATTCCGGAATGAAGCCCTGTCGGCGATGATCTGTTGGATTTCAGGTAGAGTATCTTATCATACGGATAACCGGCATGCCACCGGTCCAATACGGCTGATCTCTAAAAAAGATGATAACACGCTTGATATGTTTTTCCTCTGCGATCCTTCAGAAGGGTAGCCTCCGATCGCGTGCGGGATCTATGGAGCATTTCCAGATCCACGTCGCCAACGATCACCTGTTCTTTGTCTCCGTCCTCAGCCTCGATTAAAATACCGTCCTCAATCATGGTTTGGTCGTCTATGGGACACAGGATAGCGGATCGCCCGGATCCGGTAAACGGTTGATCCACGGGCACGCTTAAGGCGCCCACATGATGACATTCCGCCACATACAACTGGTTCTCCACTGCCCGGGCGGCGCAACACCGTCGCACTCGGTAAAATCCCCTTTTGGTGTAGGTCGCTGAGGGGCAGAGCAACAGTTCGGCGCCTTCCAGGGCATAGTGACGGGCCACCTCGGGAAACTCCGAGTCATAACACGTCATGAGACCGATCCGTGCGTTTTTAGACGCAAAAAGATCCAGGCCGTCATGAGGAACCGTGCCCCAGTCCGTCTCCCCGGGAAAAAGATGATTCTTTTTCTGGCGTTCGATTCGACCGTCCGGAAAGAAGAGGTAGGCCGTATTGTAGGCCCGACCATCGTCCTCATGGATGGACCAGTGGCTCCCCCCTGCGATCAAGACATCATTTTCCCTGGCCAGTTCTGTAAAGAGCGCCTCATATCTGGGTGTAAAGGGCGAGACATATGCGGCCATGGCCTGTCCGAGGTGTTCGTATGTCAAATCGGCACCCGACATGGCCAATAGACCGATGGTCAAGAATTCAGGGAAGAGGATGAGGTCCGGATGTCTGGCAATGGCCTGACGGCACTGGTCGAGGATACGGGCTTCCAGTTCCTCATAGCTGTGCATATCTGAAAGGCCGAATTGACAAAGGGCCACGCGTACCTTGGACATGGATCGCTCCTTATTTTATGGACGTCAATCGGTAAAACGGCCGAACACTTATTCCGGTTCGAAGGCGAGATAGGTGGTTGCATCCACACCTTCCCCCATATGGAGATACTTGACCTTCATGGGCGTGCCCACCTTTATGGTCTCGGGGTTCCGGGTATCCACCCCCTCGATGCGGGCATCCACCCGCGTTCCCTCCTCGAGGGCCACCACACCGGAGCAGTATGGGTTCTTGCGGTTATACCCTTGGGCCATCATGGACGGCGGTCCCACGGATATACAGGTGAACGCCGCCAGTTTTCCTTTGCCCGCCAACTCCACCCACTCCATTTCCGCGTCGTGGCAGTTCACACAAATTGGACGGGGAGGCACATAAAGGGTCTGACACCCGGTGCACCTGGATCCCATCAACTTCTCTTCTTTCAAGAACATCTCATAAGCACCGTCGCCAAAGGGTCTTTGTTCCATATCGTTATCTCCTTTCCAGAATCGTAAAGGTGCAGGTGCCGCCGGTACCTCCCAGATTGTGCGCCGCGCCGATGCGGAGATCTCCCTTCGGGACCTGCCGTTTCCCGGCCTTGCCCCGCAGTTGTGTCCAGACTTCATATAATTGAGAGATACCGGTCGCGCCTACGGGATGCCCCTTGCACTTGAGCCCGCCTGACGTGTTGATCGGCATGGGTCCGTCCAGCCGGGTGGCGCCGTCCGCCACGGCCTTGAATCCCTTTACCGGACCAAAAAACCCGAGATCCTCGATGTGAATCAACTCGGCAATGGAAAAGCAGTCATGGACCTCGGAAAACTGGATATCATTGGGCGTGAGATCTGACATCCCGTAGGCCTCTTTGGCGGCATGCCGGGTCGCCTCGAAATAGGTGAGATCCTTGCAGGCGTGCAGGCCCCTTCCGCTTCCCTGGCCCATGCCAATGACATGGAGCGGATCGTCGGTGAAACGCCTTGCCATGTCCTCGGCAACCAGGAGCATACAGCTTGCGCCGTCGCTGATGGGACAGCAGTCGTAGAGATGCATGGGCCAGGCCACCGGCGGATTGACACTCGAATCACTCAAAAATGCTTTTTCATCTTGCCATTCCGGTACCGGGATACCTTTCTTCTCGGCACTCCTGGCTTTGGCCGCCATCATATCCCGAACGGAAAAGGGGATCTGGGCCTTTGGGTTGAGCGGGGCATTTTGATGGCTCTTGATGGTGATATTCATCAGGTCCTCACGTGTGGCCCCATATTTTTCGAAATAGGCCGTGGCCAGCGCGCCGAAAACACCCGGAAAAGTGAACCCCGCGCGGCCTTCATAGGGGACAGTCGCCAGCGCGAGCCCTTCGGCGACCTCTTCCGTGGTGCGTTTGGACATCTCCTCCACGCCCCCTACCAGGACCATGTCGTAAAATCCCGAGGCAATGGCAAAAACGCCCTCCCTGAATGCCAGCGCACTGGAGGCGCAGGCCCCTTCGGTCCGGGTGGCGGGCTTGGGTGTCAGGCCGATCAAATCGGAGACGAGGGGGCCCCAATGGGCCTGGTGAGCAAAAAAATCGTTTGAGAAATTGCCCAGGTAGAGGGCGTCGATATCCTCGGGGTCCACCCCCTTGTCCACGGATGCCAGCATTTCCAAAAACGCTTCAGCAAAGAGATCTTTCGAGTCTTTATCCCTGAACATACCGAACTTCGACATCCCGGCGCCCACAATGGCGACACCTCTTCCCAGCCTTCTCTTCTTATTCATGGTTTCCTCCCGCTTTTATACCTGTTGAAAATGGCATTGTTGGGAATCACAGGGTGCAACACTTGAATTACACCTTACGCGTCTTGTCCTTCCAGTATGCGGCCCTGAGATCCCGTTTCAATATTTTTCCGTAATTGTTTTTCGGCAACGCCTCCACAAAATCCACGGATTTGGGCTTCTTGTAGCTGGCGATGTTATCCTTACAGAAAGCGATCAGTTCCGCTTCTGTTGCGGACATCCCCGGAGCAAGCGCCACCACCGCTTTGATGGCCTCACCCCATTTGGGATCCGGAATCCCGATGACCGCCACCTCTCTTACGGCCTCGTGTCGGATCAAAACTTCCTCGATTTCCCGCGGATAGATATTTTCGCCCCCGCTGATGATCATATCCTTGGACCGATCCATGATGAACAGATAGCCTTTTTCATCCATATAGCCCATATCACCGGTGTGGAGCCATCCATTTTTCAAGGTCGCACGACTGGCTTCTTCATTCCGCCAGTAGCCTTTCATCACCAGATCCGAACGGGTCACAATTTCCCCGGTCTCTCCCGGGGGGAGTTCGTTGTCCTCACCATCGAAGATCTTGACTTCCACATCCGTACGCGGGAATCCTGCCGAGGAAAGCCTTCTTTTCTGGTCTTCGGTCCCATCCAGAAGGTGATCCCGGTGAGGGAGGTAGGTAATGGTCATGGGCGATTCGGCCTGCCCAAACAGTTGAACCAGACAGGGTCCGAGCCTTTCCATGGCCTGTTTCAGATCCTCCACCAGCATGGGCGCGCCCCCATAATTGAGTGCCCGAAGCGAGGTGTGGTCGTATCTGTCCGCGGCAGGGCTCTCCACCATCAGTTTGATCATGGTCGGGGCGGCGAACATATTGGTGACCCGGTATTCCTCAATGCTCTTGAAAATCAGTTCCGGATCAAATGATTTTGACGCCAGGATCACATTGGTGGCGGCTTTACCGATGTTGGGCAATGCATATATGCCGCTCCCATGAGAAAGGGGGGCGGCGTGCAGCACCACGTCGTCCGGCCCGAACCCGGGGCATATGTCGGCGTAAAAATTCATGGCCGTAGCGATCAGGTTCCGGTGGGTCAACATGGCTCCCTTGGGCATCCCGGTGGTCCCCGACGTGTAAAAAAGCCACGCCAGGTCATCCGCTTCGACGTCGGCATCCGTGAACCGGTCCGACTCTTGAGACAGGATGCCTTCATAATCCAACAGCTCATCGCGAGCACCGGATAGGGTGATGAGGTATCGGGCGTTGGGAATGCGGTCCCGAATTCCCATAACCGGGTCGTTAAACTCCGCGGATAAAATCACGGCCTTTGATTCAGAATGATCGATAATGAACGCACATTCGTTGGGATGGAGCCGGAAGTTGATGGGCACCGCACCACAGCCCGCCTTGAAACAGGCAAATATCGACTCCAGGGTCTCGGGATAGTTGTACTGAAGGATCGCCACGTTGTCTCCCGGCTCCATGCCGAGACGGCGAAGGGCATTGGCCAGCCGGTTGACACGGGCATTAAATTGCGCATAGGTCAACTTTTTCTCACCGTGCACCACTGCGAGATTCTCGGGAAAGGTACGGGCGGATTTTGTCAGGAATTGACTCACGTTCATGAACTCATTCTCCCTGTTCTGTTGAAATGTTCACGCCGTCACAGGTTGCCCCACCGGCGGGCGATTTCCGTATACGCCTCGCATGCGGCCTCTATCGCGGAAATGCGGCACCATTCATCCGTCTTGTGGGCCATTCCGGGTTCACCCGGGCCCAAAATCAATGTGGGTGGGTGGCCAAAGGCCGGGGTCAGTATGGAGGCGTCCGTGAAGTAGGTCAGCCCCCGTGCCACCGGCCGCTCGTCTAGAAAAGATGCCATGACGGAAAAAACGTCCTGGACCCATTCATTCTCCGGATCCGTGGCGATCCCTTCCACGTCCACGATGCGGCTCAATGTCATCTCTTCTCCCAAATAAGACGACAGCTTCTCGAAGACCATTTGATTGGTCTGACCCGGAATGGTCCGGATATCGATG
>JARRPY010000077.1:0-9009 GCA_037382425.1 Deltaproteobacteria bacterium | reverse complement strand
TCCAAATGGTATTGAGGACTGCCGAGCAGTCGTTTACCTACCTTGCCCCGGATACGCCCGCAGGCCGCAAGAGCTATATGGCGGCGGCCCTTGCGGTGGGCGGATGCATCAAAGGGCTGGAGCTGCTTCTGGCGGGCAAATATTCGGCCTGTTTTGCCCTGGTCCGCCCGCCGGGTCATCACGCCATGCGGGACCGGGCCACGGGATTTTCCATCTTCAACAATCTGGCGATTACCGCTGCCTATGCCATGGCCCAACACGCCCTAAATCGTATCCTCATCGTGGATTGGGACATCCACCACGGTCAGGGACTGCAACAACTTTTCTACGACGACAAGCGCGTCCTGTATCTCTCTACTCATTATATACAGACCTATCCGCATACGGGCGGCTGGGAAGAGACCGGCATTGGCGAGGGAGAAGGCTACACCATCAATATCCCCGTGGTAAAAGGGATGGGCGACGACGACATGATATGTCTCTACCATGATGTGTTTCCCCCTGTATTCGACCGTTTCAAGCCCCAACTGATTCTCGTGGCGGCCGGATTTGACGGTCACAAAAGAGATCCCATGAGTCGGACGGCATTGACGAAACGGGCGTTTGGGTGTATCACACAGCAAATTGTTGAACTCTCGGCCCGGCAAGGGGGTATTCCCATCCTCCTGGCCCTGGAAGGGGGATATGATCCCCGCGCACTCAGTGCCTCTGTCAAAGCGGTTCTCATGGCGCTGTGCGGTCGGGGGACAGGCATAAAGTGCCTGTCGGATCACACGGAGATCGGTGACGCACTGGTGGAAAAGGTAAAACAGGTGCATGCCGGGCTGCCCCCTAAATTCTTTGAGCCGGAATGACTTTCGACTTTTTCGAATGCATCGACACTGAAACCCGAAACCTGACACCTTATTTGAAGCAACCATGATCAAAGCACGAGTCAAAGCCGAAACCACGGCATCGAACATGGGGTCTTACAGCGATACCTGCAAGCGGTTTTCATGGACCGACGCGGAAAAGGCCTTTGATAAATATGGATCGGACGGGGTGAATATCGTTCATGAGGCCATTGACCGGTGGGTGGAATCCCGGAACAAACCGGCCCTTATCTTCGAGAACGGGGGGGATTCCCGGACATATACCTTCGGTGAACTCAAAGAGATCTCCGGCCGATGGGCCCATCTCCTGACCTCGATGGGCTTTAAGGCCGGGGACCGCCTCTTTATCTGCCTGCCGCCGTCGCCCGAGATCTATCACGCCATGCTGGGATGTGCCCGGGCCGGCATTATTTTTTGTCCGCTTTATCCGAACCTGGGATACCATGACCTGGAGATGCGCATACAGGATGCCGGACCCAGAGGGATCCTCACCCACCCGGACCTCGCCGAAAGACTTCCCCTGGACAGCATGGTGTCGGTGGATCATCTCCTCTTTTCCCAAGCCCCGCTCCCGGGCGTGTTTCCCAGTGAAATCGCCGTGCCCGATGCCCTCAAGGAGATGGGCACGGAAATGACGCCGCTATGGCACGATCCGGACGCCCCACTTTACCTCATCTATACCTCCGGATCGACGGGCCCGCCCAAGGGCGTGATCCATGCGCACCGGGATATGGTGGGACATCTCGTCACGGCTCAATATGTCCTCGATATTAGGGAAGACACCGTGCTCTGGACCGATGGCGCACCGGCCTGGATCACCGGGACCGTATACAGCACCTTCGCGCCCTGGCTCCTGGGGGCCACCACCGTGATTCAGGGAAAACCCTTTTCAGCCTCCACCTGGTACCAGACCCTCGAGAAACACAAGGTCTCGGTGTGGTACACCACGCCGACCAATATCCACGGCCTCATGGAGGCGGGAGAGGATCTTCCCGGCCGATATGACCTGTCCGGCCTCCGTCATATGGCCTGTGTGGGGGGGCCGTTGATCCCGGATCGCTTCTACTGGGTCAAGAAACATCTTAAGCACTCGGTTCACGACACCTGGTGGATGACCGAGACCGGTATGATCTGTCTCGCCAATTTCCCTTCCATGGATATTAAACCCGGTTCCATGGGCAAGCCGATTCCCGGATTGACTGCGGCGGTGCTGGATGAGAAGGGCGAGGAACTGCCGTTGTTGACCATGGGTGAGCTCGCCCTCAAGACCCCCTGGCCGGCGTTGATGACCGGCATATGGGGCGATGAGGGCCGGTATCAGGCCTATTTTACCGAAAAGGGCTGGTTTTTGACCGGAGATATGGCCCTCATGGACGAAGAGGGCTACTACTATCACCAGGGCCGCATGGATGATTTGATCAAGGTGGGAGAAAAACTGGTGGGCCCCTTTGATATTGAGCAGGTCATCTGCCAGTATCCGGGGGTCAATGAGGCGGCGATCATCTCCAAGAATGCGGAGGGAGAATCGCCGCATTTAAAGGCCTTTGTCGCCCCCCAGAAGGGCGTTCCCACGTCCAATCGCTTGAAGCAGGAAATCAAGGCCTTTGTCCGGGCCAACCTCTCGGAAGAGGTGCCCCTCAAAGAAGTGGAATTCATGGACCAACTGCCGAGATCGGCGGCCGGGAAGCTTCTCAGGCGGGTCCTCCGGGCCAAGGAACTGGGGCTTCCGGTTGATGATTCCAGGGGACTGACCGCGGAAGACGAGGCGTGAGCCTCACGATCCGAACAACAGGAGGACCCATAATGGATCTACCAAAAAAAGGCCGGGAAGTGCCTCTGTTGGAGATAAAGAAGCTATGCGATGCCTATGGGTTGCATGACTTGTGGGGGAAGATCGAAGCCGATCCGCCCCCCAAGCCGTTTAAGAGTGACGGGTGTTCCTTGTGGATGGACTCATGGCAGGGGATCGATCTCTATCCGGCCTGTTTCTTCCATGACCTGAAATACTGGTGCGGGTATCCGGGTGAGGCGGCGGAGCGGTTGATCGCGGATGCCGAGTTGATGATCGATGTGGCTCGGGCCGGTGCCCCGAAGATGGCGGAAATTATGTTTGCAGGCGTCAGGGTCGGTGGGCACGAAGCCCTTAATCGGTCCTTTAGCTGGGGATTTGGAAGAAAGGAGTGAATCGGAAATGGTGGAAAAACAATATGTGGTCGACGAATTGAGCGCCAGGGAGTCATGGCGCATTTTTCATATCATGGCGGAATTCGTGGAAGGATTTGAAGAATTGCCGGAGGTCTTTCCTGCCGTGAGTATTTTCGGTTCCGCCAGGACCCAGCCCGGGAGCGAGATGTATGAGACCACTTTTAAGACGGCCCAACTGCTGGTCAAAAACGGGTTTAATGTCATCTCAGGCGGGGGGCCCGGCACCATGGAAGCGGCCAACAAAGGGGCGGCCGAGGCCGGCGGAAAATCCGTGGGACTTCACATCCAACTCCCCCAGGAACAGGCCGCCAATCCCTATGCCAACATTCGGCTGGAATATCGGTATTTTTTTATTCGAAAAGTGATGTTCGTCAAGTATGCCATGGCCTATATCATTATGCCGGGCGGCTTCGGAACCTTGGACGAGCTCTTCGAAGCCTTGACGCTGATTCAGACCAAGCGGATCAAACCGTTTCCGGTGGTGCTGATGAAATCCGCGTTCTGGGGTGGTCTTATCGATTGGTTCAAAGAAAGGCTCATCAAGGAGGGCACCATTTCCCCTTCGGATTTGGACCTTTTTACGGTTGTGGAAACTCCCGAGGAGGCGGTGGATATTATCAAACGGATTGTCATTGTGTGAAGGGACTATGACGGATCCATCTCCCATCATCCGGCCGGACATGACGGTTCTCGACGTGGTTTCCCGATATAGGGAGACGGAGAAAATCTTTAAGGCCTATGACGATGTGGCGGGGGAATGCATCTGCTGCCAGGCCTTATTCGAGCCATTAAAAGCGGTGGCAAAGAAATACGGCCTGGACCTGAAACAATTCCTGGAGGACCTGAAGGCCGCAGCCGTATCCGAGGTGGCAAATGGCGATCATACCGATGAACTCTCCTGATGGGATGGGGATGGAGGGTTTCTTAAATAAGCCGGAGCGGGTCATTGCTCTACCTGAAACCATCCTGCCAGACGAACTCATGGACGCCTACCGGTCCATGAAGGATTTGGCCGTTGTGGAAATTGCCGGCCGCGACAGTGTGGCTGCGGCGATCGACGTGGTAAATAAGGAAGGATTTACCGACCTCCTCCCGACATATGCGTACACCGGGACAGAGCATGGGGAGTGGTCAACGGTTCAGGATGCAGTAAGGCGCTTGGCCCAACGCCTCCCGGTTGTTCGGGTGCATCCCCTTCTGGTGATCGGGTCGCCCCGGTTCTGGCAGAGCCTGAATGGGCGGTTTGCTCAGGCCTTATCTGACCGATACGGTGCGTTTTCTCCCTGCGTGGGATGCCATCTCTATCTCCACAGCGTACGGATCCCCCTCGCCGCCGCACTGGGCAACCGGCCCATTATCGCAGGAGAACGGGAGCGGCACGACTCGGGCGTCAAAATCAACCAGATCGGGGAGGCCTTGGGCCGGTATCGGGCTCTGGCCGAGGGGTTCAATATTCGGCTCCTTCTCCCATTGCGGCATATTTCCAGAGGAGATCAAATCGAAGCGATATTGGGATGCGCGTGGGATGAGGGAAAATCGCAGCTCAAATGCGTACTCTCCGGAAACTACAGGGATCCGGACGGCAATGTGATCGTGGAAGCCGACCAGGCGGTGGCCTATTTGGAGAACTTCGCCCTGCCCTTGACCCGCACGGTCATTGATGGTTATCTCAATGGGGAAGTCCCGGATCACCTGGAACTGGCGAGACGGCTCCTGACAACCGATGCAGGTATGACAGCCTGAAACCTGAACACCGACACCTGAAACCCATGACTTAGAGTCGGAAATCCGGAGCACGAAATACGAAACAATGACCAAAATCAAAATGGCTTAATGACAGAAACGTCGTTATTCCAGGATCTTCGTTTTTAGATTTTGAAATTCCGGATTCAAATTTTTTTCGGATTTCGATATTCGATTTTCGAATTTTGCCTGAATCACGCCGAGGCGTGATTTTCGTGCGGGCACTACTTAGGCTTAAAGGTAAACCAGAACCAATTCCCCAGAACCCAGCACCCAGATGACTCCGACCCTCGCCATGTGCAACATATTCCCGGACGTGGACGCCATCAAGGCGTTCGCAGTTGACAACCACTTTAGGGGCATCGATTGGTCTTTTGAATTGGAGGATTTGCCCGAGCGCCCCATGGAGGTGTCCAGGTGGGTCCGTGAACAAGCCAAGCTCTCCTTATTTGAGGTGCGGTACCATTGCCCCTTTTATCAGCTTGATCTGGGTCATGACGATCCGGAACGCGCCGAGGAGGCGGCAGCCGTTTTCCGACACATTATCGGGCTCGTGTCCAAGGCCGGCGGTCGGTATCTCTCCATGCATATCGGTCTCGGACTGGATTCGACCGAGCCGTTGTCCTGGGAGCGGACGCTAAAAAACATGAGGCGGCTGGTCCAACTGGGTGCCGAGCACCGGGTTCGGGTGTGCTTGGAGAACCTGGCCTGGGGATGGACCAGCAAGCCGAATCTCTTTGAAAAGCTGATCCGACTCAGTGGAGCGGGGGTGACCTTTGATTTCGGTCATGCGCACGTGTGTGAATCAATAAAAAGCCAGCAATACAGTGTAGAGGATTTTGTGACACCCCATGCGGACCGGCTATTTAACGCGCATGTCTACCATACGGAAATACCGGGCACAGGCCATATCCCCCCGGATACCCTGGAGCAGATCCGTGATCGTCTGGCCCTGATTCATTCCGTCGGATGCCCCTGGTGGGTGATCGAAATCAAAGAACCGGAAGGGTTGATCAAGACCCGGGAGGTGGTGCGTGAATACCTGGCAGGATGCGAGCATGGATTGCCGGCAGTAACCGAAAAGGACGCTTAAATCCTGTTTTCACGGAAGTAAACGAAAGTGAGAAAGGGTTTATGTATTCTTCGTGTCTTTCGTTACCTTCTGTGAAACATTTTTATGATGAAGCTCTTACTCTTGCTTTTAGATGGTATCGGTGATCGTTCCTATGCTGTTCTGGGCCGCCGTACGCCCCTTCAGGCGGCGCACACGCCGAATTTAGACCGGCTCGCCCAATGGGGGAGTAACGGGCTGTATCATGCGGCCAGGCCCGGTCAATGTTTCCCCAGTGAGACGGCCCACTTTCTCCTGTTTGGATATGAGTTGGACCGCTTCCCGGGTCGCGGACTGCTCGAGGCCGTGGGCGACGGGGTCCCTTTTGATACCAATGATGTACTCTGTCTGGCACATCTCACCAGTGTATCTTGGGAGTCGGGCGTCCCCGTGCTCACCCATGGACGTCGGGATATAAAGGGCGATCCACGAGAGATAGAAGCGCTGTATAAGGCGATTACCACTTTTAACACCGGTCAAATCCGTTTTCGTCTTCACCAGACCCACTTCAACGATGCCATTTTGGTCGTGAAAGGTCCGGTTTCCCCCTATATTTCGGACTCGGACCCCATGCGAGCGGGCCGGCCCCTGGCCCGTGTGCGAGCTCTATCGCAAAACCCGGAACCAAAAGAGAGTGCCCGGACGGCCGAGGCGCTCAACCGCTATCTTTCCTACTGCCATCGGCAACTCTCCGTACATGATATCAACCGGAAACACATGGAAAAAGGCATACCGGCGGCCAATTTCTTGGCCACCCTCAGGAGTGGCAGGAAGATAAAACAGGAAGCCTTTTATGATCGATGGGGCTTAAAAGGGATGCTCATTGCCTCGGCGGGTGTGTACGGCGGTTTGGCCCATGAATTGAGACTCACCTTCAACCGGGTGAGGGATAGTGGAGATGCGGGCGATGATCTCAGGGAGCGCATCCGTATGGGCTTGAGTGATCCGGATCACGATTTTATTCACGTGCACACAAAGGCCCCTGATGAGGCCGGGCACACCGGGGATCCGGAATGTAAAAGGGATGTGATTTCCCGGCTGGATGCGGGTCTGGACGAACTGGTGAGTGCCGTGAAAAACCGGGACGATGTGCTGGTGGCGGTTACGGCGGATCATTCCACCCCCAGTGGATCCGCCTTGATACATTCGGGCGAGCCGGTCCCTGTTACATTTGCAGGAGTCAATGTCCGTCGAGATGAGGTGTGTTCATTTGATGAGGTCAGCGCGGCCGGAGGGGCCCTGGGCCATCTGCGCGGTGCCGAATTAATATTGATGATGCTCAACTGCGCCGATCGCTCGGCGTTGATGGGTCATCGGCTCGGCGATGTGGAAAGACCCTATGTCCCGACATCCTACCCTACATTTGAAATGACATGACCCTGAGCGCTCCTGGCCAGTCCCGTAGTTCCGGCCAATTATGTACATCCTGTCTAAGCCCTAAAAAGACAACGATCCTTTTGAGGGGCTTCCTCATACCACCTACCACCAGTTCCGTTGGTGGTGCTGATTGGAAGGAGGACATCGTATGACGTTTGAATTTGCCACTGCCGCTCGAATCATTTTTGGTCGGGGAACCATAGGACAAACGGCGCCATTGGTTGCTGAAATGGGAAACAAGGCCTTGGTGATCACCGGCCAAAACAAAGCCCGGAGTGGTCCGTTAGTTGCTCAATTGGAGGCGACAGGCGTGCGGTCTTTTCTATTCAGTGTGCCCAAAGAGCCCACCGTTGACATCATAAGGGAAGGGGTGGAACAGGCCACATCAGCCGGGGCCGATGTGGTCATCGGCATGGGCGGAGGTAGCGTGGTGGACGCGGGTAAGGCCATCGCGGCCCTGTTGACCAACGGTGGAGATCTCATGGACTATCTCGAAGTGATCGGAGAGGGGAGGGCGATAAGCCGGACTCCGGCGCCCTATGTCGCCATCCCCACCACCGCCGGCACCGGTGCGGAGGTCACCAAGAATGCGGTTATCGAATCTCCTGCGCACGGGGTCAAGGTGAGTATGCGAAGTCCGCTCATGTTCCCCCGAGTGGCCATTGTGGACCCGGAGCTGACCCTGTCCCTGCCGCAGCGCATGACGGCATTCACCGGCCTGGACGCCCTCACGCAACTGATCGAGGCCTTTGTGTCGCACAAGGCGACGCCGTTGACGGACGGCATCTGCCGTGAGGGGCTCAAAAGGGCCACATCAGTCAAAAAGGCTTGGGAAAACAATACCGATGTCGCTTCAAGGGAGGACATGTCCGTGGCCAGCCTTTTTAGTGGACTCGCGCTGGCCAACGGCGGACTAGGGGCGGTTCACGGATTTGCCGGTCCCTTCGGCGGCATGGTCCACGCCCCCCACGGCGCCGTCTGCGCCGCACTCTTGCCCCACGTCATGGAAGCCAATATACGCGCACTAAAGAAGACAGCCCCGGATTCGGCGAATCTGGCCCGATACGATGAAGTGGCCCGCATCCTCACCGGCGATGTCAAAGCAGCGGCAGATGACGGGGTCGGTTGGGTAAAGATCTTATGCAAAGACCTGGATGTCCCTCCTTTATCCGCACTCGGGCTGACCACTCAGGAGTTCCCCCAACTCATCCAAAAGGCCAAAAATGCCAGCAGCATGAAGGGGAATCCGGTCTCATTGAGTGAAGGAGAGTTGACCACAATCCTCGAAAAGGCTTTGTAAAGACAAGAAATGCATCTTCACAGAAGCAAACGAAGATAACGAAGTATTTGTGCCATAATGTATGAATACGTTCTTTTATGTGACTAAGTAATCTTTGTTTCCTTCGTTACCTTATGTAAAAAAATTCACACAGAAGCAAACAAAGATAACGAAGGTTCTTAAAATCTTCCTTCGTTTTCTTCGTTACCTTTTGTAAAACAAATTACTTTTATACGCTTCGTCACCTTCTGTAAAAAATTCAGTTCAAGCGCTTTCTACCAGCAGATACTGATCCGGCTTCAGCCGCGCAAAGATAGAGGCCCCCGGGCACGGCGCCACCAGCTTTTTGGGGTACTCGCTGCCCAGGATCTGAAACAGCTCCACACAGCACGAGCAGAGATGCGCGCTGCGGTCAATGGAAT